>NZ_JBEXRZ010000222.1:0-11858 GCF_040613325.1 Streptomyces sp. NPDC006283
GCGAGCACGCCACCGCGCTGGTCGCGGCGCCGCACCCCGCGACGGGAGTGCGGCGCGGGGCGCCGGCCCGGGGCCCTGCGCGGCGGGTGGATCGAGGGAGCCGCGCGGCGGGTGCCCGTCGCCTGCGGGGTGTGGGGCGCAGGAGCACTCTCCGTCGTCATCGTTCGGTGCGCTTCCTCGTCAAGGGTCGGTGCGTGCTGAGTAGTTCCCGGTAGAGGCGGAGGACGGCGGATGCCGTCCTCCGCACGTCGGACGTGGCCCGGGTGTGGGCCTCGGCCCGGCGGCCCAGGTCGTCCCGGAGCTCCGGCGCCGCCAGCAGCCGGACGAGCGCCGCGGTGAGCGCGGGCGGATCCTCCGGCGGCACGAGCGCGTACGCCTCCTGGCCGGGCGGCAGGCTCTCCCTCGCGCCGCTGACGTCGGTCAGCACCACGGGCCGCCC
Organism: Streptomyces sp. NPDC006283; assembly: GCF_040613325.1. NCBI lineage: Bacteria > Bacillati > Actinomycetota > Actinomycetes > Kitasatosporales > Streptomycetaceae > Streptomyces > Streptomyces sp. NPDC006283. The sequence continues at coordinate 440 of NZ_JBEXRZ010000222.1, forward strand.
GCAGGCCATCGCCTCGAGCGGGGCCAGTGCCATGCCCTCCCAGCGCGACGGCACACGTTCGCACCGAGATCGGCGATCGTCGAAATTCATCACGTCGTCGGCAGGGTTGGCCGCGTCGGTGAGAGTGAACGGCTTTCCGTTCCCGGCCCGTACGGTCACCGAGTCGCCACGGACACCTCGGTCCCCGTCGTAGGAGACGATGCCCGCGCGCCCGGTTCGGCGATCAGGACACGGCCGTTGTCCTTCGGGGGTATTTGCTCTCCGACGTGGAGGTTCCCGCCCCAGTACAGGCGGGCGGGCCTACCGCACACGGGGTTCCGCCGGCAGGACGAGGCGGGCCCGGCTAGAGTTGTAGGTGTTGGGGTCGTCGTCGAGGTCGACGTAGAACATGTCGTAGTCGCCGTTGACGCCCTGACGCGCCCGCTGGAGGGACGAACAGGACGCCGCCGAGCGGCTGTTCGGGCTGCGGCAGGTGATGGCGGAGTTCGCGGCACGGGCGATCCCGCCGTGGTTCACCGCGTGGTAGCGCTGCGTAAAGGGGATGTCGGGTGCTTCCGGCGGCGTGGGGACCCGGGGCCGCCGGGTCATGAGCGGAGCGGCCGAGAAGGCCGTGCAGAGCAGTTCCCAGGACGCCTCGCGCGGCGAAGCCCGGCGACTCCGGCATGGGTGGCTCTCCATTTTCGATCAGGTCGACAAAACAGGAGTGCACTTTGTCAGAAAGCTAGTTGGAAATCACGCCGGACGCGCACGTGCGGCCAAGTGGCTGCTGGCGGATTCAGCAACCGTCGCAACACCTGGTCACTCGACTGTTGCGATGAGCCTACTGAATTGGTGAGCCAGAGTCTGCCAGCCGAGGGTCTGTGCGAGGGCGGTCGTTGAGTTCCGCTGCGACGGCGACGAGGTCGGCTGCGGAGTGGATCGAAACAGGTCGGTGCCCTTCGGATGCCTCTGTTTTTGTCAAGTTGGTTGGGGTGGTGGCGTAGGCTCGCTTCTGGCGGGTCCGGGAAGTGACTTGAAGGGCTGGCCGTCGGGTTGGGCCAGCCGCGCTGTAGTCGCCCCCGTCTGTCTTCCTGGACCGGTCATCCGCGTGCGTCGGCGAGAAAACCATAGGAATTAGCCGTTTCGGTTCCAGCGCTTTCCGCAGGTGCGAGGTGGATTAATGGGTTCACCTTTCCCTGGTACAGGTTCGTTTCGCTGGGCGCACACTGAGGCCACCAGTCACTTCCGGCCCTCTGGCCGGTCCGATGGAAGAGGGTGCGGAATGCAGGTGAATGTGGGTGACGTGCTGCGGTTTCCCGGTCGCAAGGTCGGCTCGGCTGAGCACCGTTAAGGTGGTGGAAGTCGGCGAAGCGGTGAGCCGCCCTACCGGGTGCACTACGACGACGGCCACGAGAGCGAAGTCTTCCCCGGCCCGGGCTGCGTCGTGGACAACTCCGCATAGCGCACCGTCCCGGAATCGGGGCATTGAGCGGCACACTGCGCCGCATTTGCTGCGATCGGGTGATCGGCATTCTGTCGCCTTGTGGGTGGTGATGGCCGTGGAGCGTCGTCGGATGGTGTCGGTTGAGGTGACTCCTGATGGCTATGTCGTTTTTTGCCCGGGCACGGACGTGGTCGGGCACGGTGCGACCGAGTCGGATGCGTGGCAGGACTTCTGGGACGCGGTGCGCGCCGACTGGCAGTCGCCGCGCCGGGCACGGTGGCTGCGCCTCCGCACAATCCGGGCAAGGGACTTGCTCGGCTGATACATGGCACCGGTCCCTCCCCGGCGCGCTTCGCCACGGCGCCGGGGACGGAGCATAGGGGCGGCGCGGGTGCGGTTGACGTTGGCAAGCCTGTCCAGTGGGGCTGGCGTGCAGCGTGCGGGTCCGTTCCCGGCGCTGCGGCTGCAGAGGGGTGCGCCGGGGAAGCAGCAGGGCGGCGAGTCCCCTGACATGGGCGGCGGCGATTGCGGTGCCGTCGGCGGGGGAGTCACCGTCGCCGAGGGCGGCGGTGCCGGGGTGCGACGAGGTCCACGCCGGGTCCGGTGGGAGTGAAGGGGGCCCGGGTAGGGGCCGGGCCCCATGGCGGCTGGGCGGTGGGCAGCGGATGGGTGTGCGGGTAGGTGCCGGTGTGGGCGATCGCCCCGATCGCGAGGACGTCCGGCAGGGCGGCGGGATGGGTGACCGGTCCGGCGGTGTCGCCGGCCGGGGCGATGATCGTGATGCCGGCGGCGTGCGCATCCATAGTTTCCACGCCGCCAGCTGGGACCCGTAGGCGAGGCTGATCTGGGCGATGTCGATCGTGGGCGACGCAGTAGTCGAGGGCCTGCAGCAGGTCCCCTGGCCGGCTGATCACCGGCCAACAAACCACCGGCAGGAAAGTCGGAACGGTTCATCTCGATGGACCGGGCCTCAGTCACGTTCTCACTGGTCATCGGTGCATCTTCCTTGATCAGGAGTTACACCGAACGCTTTTACAGTCCCGCTGTAGTCGCTGGTTCCCCAGGTGCCTCCCTCCGCCGGTGTCGGTGAGCCAGTTTCCGCTGGGGTTACTGGCTGTGTACCGGCGGCGGGGTTGTTCGGAGTCGGGCTCTGACTGGCGCTGTGGCTGTAGTCCTGGGTCTGGCCATTGCTGCCGTCACTGGTGTCGCCGTGGCCCTGGACACCGTTGCCGTCACTGGTGTTGGCGTCAAACTGGCCGGTCTGGTTGGTGTTGTTCGCCGCATCGCTGCCGTTTACGATGTCGTTGATGGCCTTGGCGCCGCGGTCGAGTGTTTCCTCCCACTTGCCGCGAGCAGTGGAGCCGGTTTGCGTGTCATTTCCGGCCGTGTCATTTCCGGCCGGGCTGTGTTCGTGTGTGGCGGTGGGAGTTGTGGTCGGCGCGTCAGATGTGAGGGTGCCCCTGTAGTCGTGATGGTCGCTGGCCCAGGTGAAACCACTGGACGAACTCTGGCCAGAAGAAGCACTTACCGCCTGCTGACCGCCAGCACCGGCACCGCTAGCAGCAGCGGCACCGGCGGCATCCGAGCCAGTCGTGCTGGTACCGGCAGGATCCTGGCCGGTCTGCCCAACCGGACTACCGGCTGCCTGACCACCATCCTGAGCCGGAGATACCGCCGGAGCCTGGCCTAGCGCCTGCTGGTCGCCGCCTGACTCGACTGAGGCATCACCAATCACACCGCTGCTGTAGTCGGTGGTTGCCCAGGTGCCTTTGCCGCTGGTGTTGGTGGGGCCTGAGTCAGCCGTGTTGCCGGTGGCAGCGGTGACGGTGTCGGTGAGCCAGTTTCCGCTGGGGTTGCTGGCTGTACCGGTGGCGCTGTTGCTGGCGGCGGGGTTGTTCGGAGTCTGGCTCTGACCAGCGCTGTGGCTGTAGTCCTGGGGCATGCCATGGTTGCCGTTGACCTGGCCGGTCATGCTGTCAGACTTGAGGCCCGCGCCCACCTGTTGCTTCGCCACTACGGCCTTGCCAAGATAGCTATCTACGCTCTGCCGCACGTTCTGGGCCCGCCAATCACGGACGGCCTCCGGGAAATACTTCACATCCCGTACCTGGTCGTAGACGCCATCTACTTTCCCCAGGCCACTCGATATAGAAGTGTCTAGCAATGCTCCTGGTACGCCCCCCACTTCTCCGCCCACGAGCGGGCCCGCAAAGCCTAAAGCACAAAGCGTGGTATCGATGTTATCGGCATCCCGCAAGCCGGCGCCCAGTTCAGGGAAGCGCATGGACAACAGATCCGAAACCGCCACCACCTTATCTGCGGTGGAGGAATGAGGATTCTTGAAGGAAGCCCCATATGGCTCGCTCCCTCCCTGTAATGACCTTTGCGCCATACTGGCTTTGTTGACGACAGTGGAAGCGGAACGAAAATCCTCTGTCGCTCCACTGCGGGCATTTCTTGGATTCGCTAAAACTTCCTGGAACTGCTTATGCAACGCATCCGCTGACGCCGGAGTTCTGTCAATCCCCTGCAGTCCCGGCGAGTGCGCTTCGGTCAAACGCTCGAATTCCTCACGAATCCTAGCACCTTGATTTTTCACCGCTGCGTTTGGCTCTACCGTCTCCTTCGCCGACTCCGTGGCCGGCTCACTCTTCGAAGCGGGCTCACAATTCCCCGTCGAACGCTTCGCTCGGTGTTCACCGCCCAGCACGCATGCGACGATGCCCTGATTCCGGTACCAGTGCCCCACGGTATCCGTCAGATTTTTATCTGGAGGCCCACCAAGGGCCTCGTGCAACGGTGTTCCCATAGTGATGGGATCGATGGTATCCGCGGTGACCGGGCCACCTAATTGAATTTCGCTCGCACTGTAGAATACGATATTCATCCCGGGGTGTGCTTTGACATGGGCTACAAGTCCCACCGGGAACCTTGGATTCGATGGATCGAAGCCCTCAATTTTTTGGATTGTACGCGTTCCATCTATGCTGGTTTTCCCCAGGGCTGCCGCTCTGGCCGCCACCTCGTCCGGGCTGAATGGAACAAATACGGAGCGGCTTGTATCAAAATCCGGCTGATTGTCGGTTCCGAGCGGAAGGAGCCTCATTCCAAGAGCGTCGTCCCACTTCTCGTGCCACCGGGCGATTCCCCGATGCAGAGTCAATGCGCCATCCAGATATTGCTCGATGTATGGACGGATTTCCTTGTCGATGCTGCCACCGCGGACCATATCGCCGTGAATCCAGATGGTCCCGCCCTGGGGCGCTGTGAATGTATAGTAATTACCGGTCCGCTGCATCGGGACGGCTCTCGGTCCTACGCTGATGTCAACAGCGTTTCGATCGGGATTGGTCGGTGCGCTTGGGTCATTTCCGGCGGTAGTGGCCGACTGTACGCCGAGGGCGATGATGCCCAGTCCCGCAGCGGTGACCGCGGACTTTGCCGCAGCTCCCCCCATGCGGGAATGCCTCTTCTTGCTGTGGCTGCCCACGCCAACCGCCCTTCTCGTCACGTGATGGCCCGCGCAGCATGAAACTGTCATCCTGCCGCCTTGGGGGCGGGATCATCGCCTGGCCATGAGTGTGCGTTCTCGCCGCGGCTACCAGTTGGTGGGTACCGCTGGCAGTAGTTTTAGACGATATCGTTGCCGACTGGACTGTCAAGGCTTGGAGGCGTATTCATGGGTGATATGTTGCTGATTTCCTTGATCGTAAAAGTGACTCTGCTCGGTGGTGTGATGTTTGTGAGGGCGTCAGAATTCCGTCAAAGTGGGGCTGTTGGGCTGGAACGCTACTGCAGAGCTGAATGGCTATCAAATAACCGGGGTTTACGGTGAGGGCCCGTCAGGTGTGCCGGGGGATCACGAAGCGCTGCAATCGTCAGCGGCGGAGACGCGGACGAGGCGTGCGTACGAAGCGCCCATGGTGGAAAGAGCTACTGGTTCCGGTCGGCGTGGCATTGGTTCTGGCGTTGGTGATTACGACCTTCCTCGTGCAGGCGTTCTCGATTCCCTCGGGTTCGATGCAGAACACTCTCCAGAAGGACGACTGGGTCCTGGTAGACAAGCTCACCCCCTGGTTCGGCGGGACGCCGCAGCGTGGGGAGGTTATTGTCTTCCGCGACCCCGGCGGCTGGCTGCCAGAGCGGTCCTCACAGGAGACCAATGCCGCTCTGCGCGGGATACAGAAGGCGCTGACATTTGTTGGGCTGGCGCCCCCCGTGGACGAGAAATACCTGATCAAGCGGGTGATCGCGGTCGGGGGCGACACCGTGGAGTGCAATCGTGGCGAGCCGGTCAAAGTCAACGAAAAGCCTCTGGACGAGCCGTACATCTATCCCGGGTCAACCCCGTGCGACGACTATCCGGTCGGGACGATCAAGGTACCCAAGGATCATCTGTGGGTAATGGGTGACCACCGCAACGACTCCCGGGATTCGCGTGCCCACGTTCACGAGGCGGGCGGCGGATTCGTGCCTGTGAAAAACGTGATCGGCCGCGCCTTCACCGTGGCCTGGCCGATCTCTCGGTGGGCCACACTGCCAGTGCCTGACACTTTCCGTCGGGTAGCGACGCGATTTACGCCGACACTGCCCAGATGAGCGCGTTCATCGATGCTCACCGGGACGACCACGGGGTCGAGCCGGTCTGCGAAGTGCTGCAGATCGCCCCACCTATTACGCCGCCAAGGCCCAGAGCCGGCCATCGGCCCGTGATGCGGTGGGCTCTGGCCCGCCGCAGTATCCGCAAGCCCGACGAGATCGCCTGCTATCTCGCTTACGCCCCCTTGGAGACCAGCGTTCGGGAGCTGGTGCGGATCTCCGGGACGCGCTGGGCGATCGAGGAGTGCTTCCAAGCCGCGAAGAACGAGTGCGGCCTGGATGAGTACGAAGTTCGTCGCTACGTGGGCTGGTTCCGGCACATCACCCTCGTCATGCTCGCGCATGCTTTCCTGGTCGTCACGGCACACCAGGTCAGGGAAAGGGGGTGCCACCGATGAGGCAGGCGGGGTCATCGGGATCACAGTGGCGGAGCGACACCACGCGCTGAGCTGGTCGAACTGGCGACGACGACGCCAAGCAGTCGCCCGCCGCTGCCACTACTACGTCGCTCTCGCACGATTGAAGGGCCGTCCATCCTAGACCGCCCCTGACCACACCGCGGCTCGCTACACTCCAGCCGCCCAGCCAAACCCGCAGGTCAGACAGCGAAATCCTGCTGGAGGACGAAAATGAGAATGACGGTTGGCGCGCCCGTTCCCTCGGATTCGCCCACCGCACCGCGGGCAGCAGCTCTGGGGAAGGCTGTTGCCCGCAGTCATGGCGAGTCGGGCCCCAAGGGGTGGGCGAAGTTTGGATGGCCGGGGAGGCCGGCGGGAGAGCGGTGCTACAGAGCGGCGTGGAGTGCGGTGTCCATGGGGGAGGCCGATGCCGAGCCGTCGCATGAGCTGAACCGGGGTGATGGTCTCGCCGTGCTCCGTGTGGTGATCTGCGGCGATGTTGCGGGCTTCATTGAGAAGCGGCTCTGGGATCTCCACGGCAGGCACCGGCGTGGCGGTGGCCGGGTGAGGGGCCCGGGACGGGCAGACTGGAGAGACCCCTGTGGGGGTCCGGTTCCCCGTCTCCCTTCTGCGGGGGCCGGTCCGGTCCCCCGCCGTGCTGCACTGGCTCGGCTGCGGCGGGGGCTGCGACCGGTCTGGTGACCGGGGCCGTGGCGGAAGCCGTGTCGGTGCCGTGGGTGATGGGGTGGAAGTGGCGCAGGAGTTGCGGTCCCACGGTGCCCCAGCCGAGGAGGAGCAGCGGGGCCACGACGTCCACGGCGGTGCGGCCGTAGTGTCCGGCGGCGAGGGCTTCGGCGACGTTCTTCCCGCCGGAGAGTCCGGCCTTGATGATGTGGTAAGGCGGGGCAGCGGGAGGTGAAGCGGTTGCGCAGGGGGTGAGGAGGCGGCCCGTGGGTTCGTCTTCGGAGCGGTACGAGCAGACCACTTCCTTGGTGGCCTTGTTGGTGGTGATGGTCCAGCCGTGGAGGTCGACGGGGCGGGTGCAGCCGCGCAGGTTGCGGACTTGTTCGGTGACGCGGTCGAAGTCGTCGAAGTTTGCCAGTTCGATGAGGTCCCGCACGGCGGGGCTGATCACGTGGCGCAGGTCCGGTTGGCGGGTCATTTCTTGCGGGGTGTCCCTTCTGGTGTGAGGGTGGGCCGTGCGGGCAGCAGTCGCAGATCCTCGGCTGCTGCCCGCAGGCATGACAGGCCGAGCCCTGATGGTGCTAGGCGGGTTGGGTTGCCGGAGGGGGGAGAGGGAGCGGTGCTACAGGGCGGCGTGGAGTGCGGTGTCCATGGGGGAGGCCGATGCCGAGCCGTCGCTTGAGCTGAACCGGGTGATGGTCTCGCCGTGTTGGCTCGATGCGATGCGGCGATGTTGCGGGCTTCGGTCAGCAGCGGCTCAGGGATCTTCAATGCGGGCACCGGCGTGGCGGTGGCCGGGTGAGGGGCCCGGGACGGGCAGACTGGAGAGACCCCTGTGGGGGTCCGGTTCCCCGTCTCCTTCAACGGGGGCCGGTCCGGTCTCCCGTCGTCCTGCACTGGTTCGGTTGCGGCGGGGGCCGCGACCGGTCCGGTGACCGGGGCCGTGTCGGCGTCGTGGGTGATGGAGTGGAAGTGGCGCAGGAGTTGCGGTCCCTCCGGCCTGGGCGAAGGGGACTTCGTCATGGTCGGGCGGCACCCTCATTTCCATCGACCGCATCGTCGCAGACCAGCCGTACTACCCCTGGAAACACAAAAAGCACGGCATGAACATCCAGGTCATCGCACGACCGGACGGCACCCCGTTGCGGTTCTCCCGTGCGACGCCGGGCCGCACCCACGACCTGACCGCAGCCCGCGCCCACGGCATCACCCAGGCGTGCCTCACTTCACCCGCCAGATCCTCGTACCGGCGGACCGCGCCTACCAGGGCGCCGGCGCCACCTTCCGGACGCCGTACTACCACCACCATGAACAGCCACAGCAGTACCAGCAGTTCAACCGCGACCACGCCCAACTACGAGCCCCCGGCGAACCCTTCGCCCAACTCAAAACCTGGCGGCTTCTACGGCGAGCCCACTATTCCACCCGCCGCATCAACCGCACCGTCCAAGCCATCCACACCCTCCTGACCTGCGACTACGGAGGATGAAAACAGTTCAGTAAGTCTGTTTCATTGTTTCAGTGGTTGACGGGTTGATCTTGGTGAGGTAGTCGGCGAGGGAGTTCAGGATCTCGTCGGCGGTCTTGGCCCGGGTGAGGGGCTGGGGGTTCTCGTTCCATCCGTCGATCCAGGCCGTGATGTCTTGCTCCAGGGCCCTCAGAGGTGTGCACGCCCCGGCGGATGAGTTCGTCCGTCAACAGGCCGAACCACCGCTCGACCTGGTTCTCCAGCGGGCCCGGTTGGGGGTGAAGTGGACATGGGGCCTTCGGAAAGTCGCAGGGCCTTGAGCAACTCCCGCAGGGCGGCGTCCATCACGGTCATCAGGCTTCCACCTCGGCTTCATCTGGGACCTGGTCGTCGTGGTCGTCGTCCGTCGTCTCGGGGGTCGCGACAGTGGCGAACAGTCGGGCGGGGCCGTGGAGGAAGGCCGCGGCCCCGGCGTCTCCGCTGGTCTCAGGCTGGGGGTCGGTCTCGGTACCGGCGACGAGGATGCCCTTGATGGTGTGGTAGGACGGATCACCGACCACAATGGCCTTGGCGCAGGCGGCTTCCAGCCGTGTGTCGCCGTACTTCTTCCGCAAACCGAGAACCCCCTGGGCAGCACGAAGTGGATAGAGCACATTGACCTCCAGCAGCTGGTCGACGACCTGGCGACAGGCGTCGCCGATCTCGGCGTCTGGCTGCGGTGAGTAGTCCGGCCCGCCTCCATTGCCTCGAACACATCATTGGGGCGGCCCCGCTCAGCGGCCGAAACTTCCGCCGCCCGGGAACCTGCTGACTCCAAGCCACGGCCTCGGCCTGCATGTGCTGGATCGACTGAACTCCCGGCCTCGCCAGAACAGGTCGCGGACATAAGGCATCGGCCGCTCGACCCGCGGCTTGTCCTTCGGCTTCGCAGTCCGTGCCGTGTCGGCCAACATGCCATAGTGAGTGGTGAGTTCGGAATAGGCTTTGTTGATCTTCGGGTCAAAGCGGTCGGGCTTGTCGACCCGGTCGTCAGGTTGTCCGGGACCAGCCGGCGCGGGAGACCACCGAAGTAGCGGAACGCCGCGGCGTGCGCTTCCGTCCATGAGTGCTGGTCCAAGTGCAGCAGGCCAGACGAACATGAGCCGCGGATGGCGTCCCTTGAAGTGGTGTAGCCGCTCTTGGCCGATGTGCGCCTCCGGCTCGCCACCGCATTGCCCCTGGTGGACCGCTCGTGCGCCCTGAACGGGGACGGGCCACCGTGCAACTCTCCGCGGTCAACGGTGAATCCGGCCGGGAAGTACACGATGGCCCTGGCTCATGATGACTGCTCCGCCTTGTGGAGTCACTACGCTCGACGGACGGACTGGAGATCGTCCGGGCCGCGGCGGAACGGGTCCTGCAAGAACTGATAGAAACCGAGGCGACAGAGCACATTGGTGCCGCATGGGGCGAGCACACCGAGACCCGCGACGCCCGCAACGGCCATCGCGAGCGGACCACCCAGGCCGGCGACCTGGAACTCGCCATCCCCAAGCTCTGCGCCGGACCTTCTTCCCCAACCTGCTAGAACGCCGGCGCCGCGTCGATCAGGCCCTCTACGCCGTCATCATCGAGGCGTACGTCCATGGCGTGTCCACCCGCAGCGTCGACGACCTGGTCAAAGCCCTCGGTTCGGACACCGGCATCTCCAAGAGCGAGGTTTCCCGGATCTGCGGCGACCTCGACGAAAGCCTCGCCGCTTTCCGCAACCACCCCCTGGACCACACCCGCTTCCCCTACGTCTACCTCGACGCCATGGTCAAGTGGCCTTCGACCTGGCCTGAGCTCCAAGGGGTGGTCAGCGCGGCGAGGACCGTGTCCAGGTCCCGCCTGAGGCCGTTGACTAGGGAGTGGAGGGCGGGCATGTCGTCGACGAGGACCCGGTCCATCCAGGCGGGCAGCTCGTCGCCACGCAGGTTCCCGCATCAAGCTCGGCGAACGTCACCGCCGGACAACGCTCGTTGAGGCACTTGAAGCGGCGTGCCGCCAGCTCGATCACCATCGAGGGGCCCCGAGAGGAGCGTCGGCAAGTCGGCGTGCGTACAGGCCGTGCGCTCGCCCGGACGAGACGGTATTCCGCACCCTGGGCGTCTCGCCCATCCAGAGCGGGAACGCGCACGAAACGTGACCACCCCAGCCGCACGCTCGATCGACTCGACAACAACACCGACCAAATGCGGCAGACCGCCCCAAACCCCCTTAACCGCACACCTGGTAGATGCCCAGCTCAATCCGCCAGCATCACAAGATCCCCGACAGAGCCGAATAACTTGATCGTCGACACCCCGCACATGGATAGGAGCGGAGAGCCATTTTTGAGTACGGAATACTCATGGTAACGGGCACGGTATGGAGGAGTTTGTACGGGGGCTCGGGCACGTCTCTGGCCCGAGCCTCCCCAAGGCCAAAGAACGCAGACTGGAGCCGTTGGGGGAATCAGGGCCCTGCTGGGCGACTAAACATATTGCCCCAGCAAGCGATCCAATCACGGGTGGCAAAAGTAGAGGCAATGACGATGCCCAACACAGTGGTGCGCTTCCGTTTCGGGAGCGCGCAGACCGACCGCGAGTTGTTTGAGGCGAGGCAACATATGGACACTCCGACTAGCAAGTCTGCCGACAAGTCCACCCGGAGCGGTGGGCATCCGGCTTCGAACGGGGCGTCTGCGGCTGCTTCTGTACCTCCGGACGCGGTCCTCGTCCAGCGAACCATGGCGGAGATCGCCCCGGTCGCCGACGAGGTGATCTCCTACTTTTATGCCCTGCTCTTCAGCCGACACCCCGGAGTGCGGGCAATGTTCCCCCCGGC
>NZ_JBEXRZ010000223.1:0-11828 GCF_040613325.1 Streptomyces sp. NPDC006283
GTACGCGAACCGGTGCGGGACTGTCGCGCTGCGCTCGAGCGCGCGGCGGGTCCCGGGCAGCCGGCCGGGCAGATCGAGCTGGGATTACCGGCCTTCGACGGCAGCCGTGCGGTACTACAAGGCCGTGAGGATCCGCGGGCCGTCGTCCGTGATCGCGACCGTGTGCTCGGCATGGGAGGCGCGGCTGCCGTCCGCCGTGCGCACGGTCCAGCCGTCCCGCGCGGTGAACGTGTCGTCGTGACCGCCCGCGATCACCATCGGCTCGATCGCCAGGACCATGCCGTGCCGCAGGGGCATCCCCCTGCCGGGCCGCCCCTCGTTCGGCACCCCCGGGTCCTCGTGCATGGTCCTGCCCACGCCGTGGCCGCCGATCCCGTCCGGGATGCCGTAACCCGCGGAGCGGCACACCCGGCCCACGGCGTGGGCGATGTCGCCGATGCGATTGCCGACGACGGCCGCCGCGATGCCCGCGTCGAGGGCCTCCTGCGCCGTGCCGATCAGCCGCAGGTCCTGCGGCCTGGCGCGTCCGACGGTGAAGCTGACGGCCGCGTCGCCGACCCAGCCGTCCAGGACGGCGCCGCAGTCGGCACTGACCAGATCGCCGTCGCGGAGCTCGTAGTCGCCCGGGATGCCGTGGACGACCGCGTCGTTGACGGAAACGCACAGCACGGCGGGGAACGGGACGGGTGCCCAGTCCGGGCGGTAGCCGAGGAAGGGGGAACCGGCTCCGGCCTCCTCGAGGACCGCGCGGGCCGCCCCGTCGAGGTCGCGGAGCCTCACGCCCACGTCGGCGGCTTCCCGTGCCGCCGCGAGCGCTTGGGCCACGATGCGTCCCGCCTCGCGCATCGCCTCGATCGATGTATCGCTCTTGATCTCCACCATGCCAATTACTATACCGGTCGATGCGGTATTTCAATACCGGCATTAGAATACCGGCATGGTCCGCACACCCCTCACCCCCGAAGAGCGCGAACGCGGCGAGCGACTCGGCCGGCTCCTCCGCCAGGCGCGCGGCGACCGCAGCATGGTCGACGTGGCGGCTGCTGCGGGACTCTCCGCGGAGACACTGCGCAAGATCGAGACCGGCCGTGCCCCGACGCCGGCGTTCTTCACCGTCGCCGCGCTCGCCGCGACCCTCGGCCTGTCCATGGACGAACTCGTCGTGCGCTGCGCCCTCGTGCCTGCGTGACACCGGCTCGTGCGCCCGCGCCCTCGTGCCGGCGGTGTGACATCGGCGGGTGGCCCCTGTTCGGTGGCGGCGGGCACCGCGTAGTCTCGCGGGCGTGAGTGCCGACAAGTTCGCCGACGCCAAGTACGTCAGTCTGACCACGTTCCGCAAGAACGGGACCGGGGTGGCCACGCCCGTGTGGTTCGCCGTGGACGGCGGTGAGTTGTTCGTCTGGACCCGGTCCGACTCCTGGAAGGTCAAGCGCCTCCGCAACGACAGCCGTGTCCAGGTCACCGTCTGCGACGTGCGCGGAAGGGTCGAGGACGGCGCGCCCACGGCGGAGGGCACCGCGCGGCTGCTCGACGCCGCCGGGACCGGCGCGGTACGCAAGCTGCTCGCCCGCAAGTACACCTGGCGGTTCTGGGTCGTCGACTGGCCCGCGATGGTGGCGCGCCTCGGCAAGCGGCCGCACACGGGTATCGCGGTCACCTTCTGAAAACACGCCGTAGCAGCCCCGTAACACCACTGCGATCCAATGCCTGCGGTGCCCTCGGCAACGGAGGGCTCCAGTCGGCGGTGAGGCAGGGGCGGCGATGACGGAGCGTCAACTCCCGTTTGAAGCAGCAAGGTTCGCGCAGCATCTCGGGAAGTTGGTGGCGCGGCTCGACCCCGACGACGGCTGGTACGCCGTCTTCCGGCAGCGTGACCCCGACGGGATGCGGGCCTGCCTGGACGGCGCGGAGATCCCGCCCTGGGACGTGGTCGAGTCCCTTCTCCAGGACCTGCCCGGCGGACAGGGGGCAGAGCCCGCGCAGGCGAGGGCGCTGCATGCTTCGGCCGCGGCAGCGTACGACCGGCTGCCGGGCGGGCGCGAGACGCTGGAAGAACGCCTCGAGTTCATGCGCCGCGAGCGGCTGCGGGCCCAGGCCAGGGCGGAGGAACTGCTGCGGCTCCTGCCGCGCCACGCGGAAGCCTCGCCGGAGACGGAACGCCTCGGCCACGAACTCGCCTGGGTGCGCGACGACCACGCCCGCGCGGTCCGCCGCACAACGGAACTGGAGTCCCGCCTGTCGACCCTCTCGGCGCTCGACCCGGCCGCGTCCTCCTTCACGGACCGGCCCGAAGGTTCCGGCGCGGGGCAGCACCACCTGGCGCAGCCCCCCGTGACGCGGCCCGGCGACGCGTCGGCCGAACCGGGCCACGCGCCGCCCGGACCCGACCGGGCGTCGGCCGAACCCGGCCACGCGTCAGCCGGACCGGACCGGGCGTCAGCCGGACCCGACCGTGCGCCGAAGGCTCCGGCCCGCAAGAAGAAGCCCCGCAAGCGGGGCGGCGCCCGGTTCGCCGGGGTCGAGGACGCGGGGGAGGACGCCGTCGCCGTGCCCTTGCTGCCCGTCGGCGGGGACACGCCCCGAGGTGCCCGCTACGGCGGCGCCCCCGAACCGCCGCCCCCTGCGGAGCCCGCGCCCACGCCCGAGGGGGCGGAGCGCGCCGCCAGGGACACCGTCGCCGCTCTCGGGCGGCTACGCGTCCAGGGCCGCGGCGGCGAGGCCCACGCCGTGATCTGCGAGGCCGCCGCCCGCCCGGCGGCCTGGCTGCCGGCGCTCGCCGACGAACTGCACCGCTCCGGGCTCGCCGCCGACTGGGCGACCCTGCTCTGGGAGGCGGCGTCGCAGCCGGCCTTGCGGCTCGCCGCGTCCGCCGACGCGCTCATCGCGGCGGGCCGTGACGACGACGGCAGGCAGCTTCTGCGGCAGGGGGTGTTCCGCTCCGCCGACGAGATTGCGGACGCGGTCCTCGTGCTCGAGGACGAGGGCATGTCCCGTCGCGCACAGTCCTTGCTGTCCGCGTTCATGCAGGTCCGCACCGCCGAGGACGCCGCTGCCCTCGCCGGGCGGGAACCCGCCCGTCTGGTGCCCCTGCTTCTCGCCGCCGCCCGGGGACTCGCGGCGTCGCAGGAGCGCGACATCGTCCACGCGCTGCGCGTGGCCGGACACCTCAGCGGCTGAAATTGTCCGATGTCGACCGCTCGGGTGCGAAACAAGATCGACTCAGCGGGTTCACGACGATGGTCTTGCCCCAGTGTGTGACGAGGCTTACGTTCTCCTCCTACGCACTGCGTCTACGTGCGTAGAAGCTCTCTGACGTCCCGTCGAAGGAGCAGCTCATGGCCACCGTCGTACGCGCCGCACTCGTCCAGGCCACCTGGACCCGCGACACCGAATCCATGATCGCCAAACACGAGGAGCACGCCCGCGAGGCGGCCCGGCAGGGCGCCAAGGTCATCGGTTTCCAGGAGGTGTTCAACGCTCCCTACTTCTGCCAGGTCCAGGAGCCGGAGCACTACCGGTGGGCCGAGCCCGTCCCGGACGGTCCGACGGTCCGGCGGATGCAGGACCTCGCCAGGGAGACCGGCATGGTGATCGTGGTCCCGGTCTTCGAGGTGGAGGGCGCGGGCTTCTACTACAACACCGCGGCCGTGATCGACGCCGACGGCAGTTACCTCGGCAAGTACCGCAAGCACCACATCCCCCAGGTCAAGGGCTTCTGGGAGAAGTACTACTTCAGGCCCGGCAACCTCGGCTGGCCTGTCTTCGACACCGCTGTCGGCAAGGTCGGCGTGTACATCTGCTACGACCGCCACTTCCCCGAGGGCTGGCGCCAACTGGGCCTTCAGGGAGCCCAGTTGGTCTACAACCCGTCGGCCACCCATCGCGGCCTCTCGTCCCACCTCTGGCAGCTGGAACAACCCGCCGCCGCCGTCGCCAACGAGTACTTCGTCGCCGCCATCAACCGCGTCGGCATCGAGGAGTACGGCGACAACGACTTCTACGGCACCAGCTACTTCGTCGACCCCCGCGGTCAGTTCGTCGGCGACCTCGCCAGCAGCAAGGAGGAGGAACTGGTCGTCAGGGACCTCGACTTCGATCTGATCGAGTCCGTGCGGCAGCAGTGGGCGTTCTACCGCGACCGCCGTCCCGACGCGTACGAGGGGCTGGTTCAGCCGTGACCGACCTGCACGAGCGGCACAGGGCCGTCATCCCCGACTGGGTGGCGCTCTACTACAAGAAGCCCATCGAGATCACGCACGGCGAGGGCCGGCACGTCTGGGACGCCGACGGCAACCGCTATCTCGACTTCTTCGGCGGCATCCTCACCACCATGACCGCGCACGCGCTGCCCGAGGTCACCAAGGCGGTGACCGAACAGGCCGGGCGGATCATCCACTCCTCCACGCTCTACCTCAACCGCCCCATGGTGGAGCTCGCGGAACGGATCGCCGCCCTGTCCGGCATCCCCGACGCCCGCGTCTTCTTCACCACATCCGGCACCGAGGCCAACGACACCGCCCTGCTGCTCGCCACCGGCCACCGCCGCTCCAACCAGATCCTGGCGATGCGCAACAGCTACCACGGCCGGTCGTTCTCCGCGGTCTCCGTCACCGGCAACCACGCCTGGTCCCCGACGAGCCTGTCGCCGCTGCAGACGCTGTACGTGCACGGCGGTGTCCGCACCCGAGGCCCCTTCGCGCAGCTGTCCGACGCGCAGTTCGTCGAGGCGTGCGTCGCCGACCTCGAGGACCTGCTCGGCCACACCCACGACGTGGCCGCGCTGATCGCGGAGCCCGTGCAGGGCGTCGGCGGCTTCACCTCACCGCCGGACGGCCTGTACGCGGCCTTCCGGGAGGTGCTCGACCGGCACGGCATCCTGTGGATCTCCGACGAGGTGCAGACCGGCTGGGGACGCACCGGTGAGCACTTCTGGGGCTGGCAGGCCCACGACCGGAACGGCCCGCCGGACATCCTCACGTTCGCCAAGGGCATCGGGAACGGCATGTCCGTCGGCGGAGTCGTCGCCCGCGCCGAGATCATGAACTGTCTCGACGCCAACTCCATCTCCACCTTCGGCGGCAGCCCGATCACCATGGCCGCCGGCGTCGCGAACCTCTCCTACCTCCTGGAGCACGACCTCCAGGGCAACGCCCGACGGGTCGGCGGCCTGCTGATCGAGCGGCTGCGCGGGATCGCCGCCGGCGTGCCGGCGGTGCGTGAGGTGCGGGGCCGCGGACTCATGATCGGCATCGAGCTGGTGAAGCCCGGCACGGACGAGGCCGACCCGCAGGCGGCCGCGGCCGTCCTCGAGGCCGCCCGCGAGGGCGGGCTGCTCATCGGCAAGGGCGGCGGCCACGACACCAGCGTCCTGCGCATCGCCCCGCCCCTCTCACTGACCGTCGCGGAAGCCGAACAAGGCGCCTCGGTGCTCGAACAGGCCTTGCGCAACCTCTAGTCGTCACACGAGGAGACCATGAGCAACCGCACCCTGATCCGCGGCGGACTTGTCGTCACCGCCGCCGACGAGATGCACGCCGACGTGCTCGTCGAGGACGGCCGGATCGCCGCGCTCGCCGCACACCATTCGCCCGCCGCGCAGGCCTGGACGGCGGACCGCACGATCGACGCGGCCAACAAGTACGTCATCCCGGGCGGCGTCGACGCGCACACCCACATGGAGCTTCCGTTCGGCGGGACCTTCGCCTCCGACACTTTCGAGACCGGTACCCGTGCGGCCGCCTGGGGCGGTACCACCACCATCGTGGACTTCGCCGTGCAGTCGGTCGGCCGGTCGCTGCGCGAGGGCCTGGACGCCTGGTACGCCAAGGCCGACGGCAAGTGCGCCGTCGACTACGGCTTCCACATGATCCTCTCCGACGTCAACGAGACCTCGTTGAAGGAGATGGACCGCCTCGTGGAGGAGGGCGTCACCTCCTTCAAGCTCTTCATGGCCTACCCCGGCGTCTTCTACAGCGACGACGGCCAGATCCTGCGCGCCATGCAGCGCTCCGCCGCCAACGGCGGCCTGATCATGATGCACGCGGAGAACGGCATCGCCATCGACGTCCTCGTCGAGCAGGCCCTCGCCGAGGGCCGCACCGACCCCCGCTACCACGGCGAGGTCCGCAAGGTGCTGCTCGAGGCCGAGGCCACCCACCGGGCCATCCAGCTCGCCCGGGTCGCCGGCGCCCCGCTGTACGTCGTGCACGTCTCGGCCGAGGAGGCCGTCGCGGAGCTCGCCCAGGCCCGCGACAAGGGGCTCAACGTCTTCGGCGAGACCTGTCCGCAGTACCTCTTCCTGTCCACCGACAATCTCGCGGAGCCGGACTTCGAGGGCGCCAAGTACGTCTGCTCCACACCGCTGCGGCCGCGCGAGCACCAGGCCGCCCTGTGGCGGGGGCTGCGCACCAACGACCTCCAGGTCGTCTCCACAGACCACTGCCCGTTCTGCTTCAGCGGCCAGAAGGAGCTGGGGCGCGGGGACTTCTCCAAGATTCCCAACGGCCTGCCGGGTGTGGAGAACCGGATGGATCTCCTGCACCAGGCCGTCGTCGACGGGCACATCAGCCGGCGCCGCTGGATCGAGATCGCCTGCGCGACCCCGGCCAGGATGTTCGGCCTCTACCCGAAGAAGGGCACCATCGCGCCCGGCGCCGACGCCGACGTCGTCGTCTACGACCCGCACGCCGAGCAGACACTGTCGGCCGAGACCCACCACATGAACGTCGATTACTCCGCGTACGAGGGCCGGCGCATCACCGGCCGGGTGGAAACCGTCCTGTCGCGCGGCGAAGTGGTCATCGACCAGCGGACCTTCACCGGCCGTGCGGGCCACGGCGTCTACACCCCCCGCTCCACCTGCCAGTACCTCAGCTAGTCGGAACCAGGAGGCCTCGACGTGGACTTCGGACTCGTCCTGCAGACCGACCCGCCCGCATCGGCGGTCGTCGGACTGATGCGGCGCGCGGAACGCAACGGCTTCCGCTACGGCTGGACCTTCGACTCCGCGGTGCTGTGGCAGGAGCCGTTCGTCATCTACAGCCGCATCCTGGAACACACCGCGAAACTCACCGTCGGCCCCATGGTCACCAATCCAGGCACCAGGACCTGGGAGGTCACCGCATCCACCTTCGCCACGCTCAACGAGATGTACGGCAACCGGACCGTGTGCGGCATCGGCCGCGGCGACTCGGCGATGCGTGTCGCCGGCCGCAAGCCCAACACCCTGGCCAGGCTGGGCGAGGCGATCGACGTCATCCGGGACCTCGCCGAAGGGCGTGAGGCGCTCGTCGACGGAAACCCGATCCGGATCCCCTGGGTGCGGGGCGGGAAGCTGCCGGTCTGGATGGCGGCCTACGGCCCCAAGGCGCTGGCTCTCGCCGGGCAGAAGGCCGACGGCTTCATCCTGCAGCTCGCCGACCCGTTCCTCACCGAGTGGATGATCAAGGCCGTCCGGCAGGCCGCCGCCGACGCGGGCCGCGACCCGGACGCGCTCACCATGTGCGTGGCGGCGCCGGCGTACGTCGGGGACGACTTGGCGCACGCCCGCGACGAGTGCCGCTGGTTCGGCGGGATGGTCGGCAACCACGTCGCGGACCTCGTCTCCCGCTACGGCGAGCACTCCGGGATGGTTCCCGACGCACTGACCGCCTACATCAAGGACCGGCAGGGCTACGACTACAGCCACCACGGCCGGGCCGGCAATCCCTCCACCGACTTCGTGCCCGACGAGATCGTCGACCGCTTCTGCCTGCTCGGCCCGGCCGAGGCCCACATCGAAAAGCTGCGGCGGCTGAGGGACCTGGGCGTGGACCAGTTCGCCGTCTACGCCATGCACGACGCAAGGGAGGCCACCATCGACGCCTACGGCTCCGAGATCATCCCCGCGATCAACGAACAGCCCTGAGGGATGTTCCCGGCGGATCGACCCGAGACGATGCCGGCGCCCCCAGGACCGTCCGGGGGCGCCGGAGTGCGCGAGGCCGTCGAAGCCGACCGCGGTTCAGGAGGCCGTTGCGGCCGACCGGTCGTCAGGGACGGCTGGTGAGGTAACCGCCCATGGAGGTGAAGTACTCGACCCCGGACAGCTCCTGGCCGTCTTCGGTACGGACGCGTGTGATGGCCAGGCCGTGGTTGCGGCCCGTGCGGGCGTCGGCTCCCGCGACGATGGCGACCCCCTCCCCCTCGCGGTAGAAGATGCGGCCGGGGGTACCGCCGTAACGGCCCTCGGAGACCACGGCGGAGAGGACTTCGAGGCGCTTGCCCTTGTGGAAGGTGAACGCGGCCGGGTACGGGGCGGACTGGGCGCGGATCAGGCGCTCGAGGTCCGCTGCCGGCCAGTCCCAGTTGATCCGGATGTCTTCTTCGGAGCGCTTGTGGAAGAAGCTGGCCTGGGAGCGGTCCTGCTTGGTGAACTCGGTCTGCCCGGAGGCGATCAGGGCCAGGGCGCCGACCGTGACGGGGGCGATCAGGTCGACGGTCTTGTGGAACAGGTCGGTCGCGGTGTCCGTGGGCTCCACCGTCACCGCGCGCTGGTCCACGATGTCGCCCGCGTCGAGCACCTCGTCCATCATGTGGGCCGTGACGCCGACTTCCCGCTCTCCGTTGATGAGGGCCCAGATCAGCGGCGAGAATCCGGCGTACTTCGGCAGCAGCGAGTCGTGGATGTTCAGCGTGCCGTGACGGGGCAGGGTGTAGATCCGCGGCGGGATCCACGTGCGCCAGTTGTTGGCCACGATGATGTCCGGTTCGGCCTCCTTGAGTCGCTGGAACAGCTCCTCGTCGTCCGGCCGGTTGCGGATGACGACGGGGACGCCGTGCTCCTCGGCTAGGTCGGCGACCGAGTCGCTCCAGATCTTCTCGTAGGCGTGCTCGCTCTTCGGGTGCGTCACGACCATCACCACGTCGTGCTCGGAGTCCAGGAGAGCTCGCAGGGTGCGGTGCCCCCAGGTCTGGTAACCGAACATGACGACCCGCATGGGGTTCCTCCTCAGAAGCGCGAATGACCGACCAAGTAAAGCAAGCCTTACCTAACGGTGCAACAGGCCCCGGTTTTGGGTCCGTTCGGTGCCGAGGTCTGCCGCATGTCCGTTTTGCCCTGTCGACAGTTCGGTTCAGGTCAGGTTAGCTTTACCTAAGTTCGGCTGGCCGGCGTCAACGGCGGGCTCGGCGTCTCGTTCTTTTCATCCACGCCTGACAGGCGGCTGTCCCGCACGATGGGAGTGACATGTCACAGGTTCTTCCTGGCGACGCACCTCTGATCCACGACCTCATAGGAATCGGCTTCGGGCCGTCCAATGTGGCCATGGCGATCGCGCTCAGCGAGCACAACGCGAGTGTCGGCAGGCAGGAGGCGGTCACTGCTCACTTCTTCGAGCGTCAGCCCAGCTTCGGCTGGCACCGCGGCATGCTGATCGACGACGCGACGATGCAGGTGTCGTTCCTCAAGGACCTGGTGACGCTGCGCAACCCGTCCAGCGAGTACACCTTCCTGCGCTACCTGCAGAGCAAGGGCCGGCTGATCGACTTCGTCAACCACAAGAACCTCTTCCCGCTCCGCGTCGAGTTCCACGACTACTTCGAGTGGGCAGCGGCGAAGGTCGACGACATGGTCTCCTACGGCCACGAGGTCGTCTCCATCGAGCCCGTCGTCCGCGACGGAGTGGTGGAGTACCTCGACGTGACGGCTCGTTCGGAGTCGGAGACGGTGGTCCACCGTGCCCGCAACCTCGTGATCGGTACGGGACTGCGGCCGCTCATGCCGGAGGGTGTCGAGCGGAGCGAACGTGTCTGGCACAACTCCGACCTGCTCTCGAAGGTGGAGGGTCTCGAGGGCGCCGACCCCACCCGCTTCATCGTGGTCGGCGCCGGCCAGAGCGCGGCCGAGAACGTGGCGTACCTGCACCGCCGGTTCCCCGAGGCCGAGGTCTGCGCCGTCTTCTCCCGGTACGGCTACAGCCCCGCCGACGACAGCAGCTTCGCCAACCGCATCTTCGACCCGCAGGCGGTCGACGAGTACTTCGCGGCACCGGACGACATCAAGCGCAGGCTGATGGACTACCACGGCAACACCAACTACTCCGTGGTGGACATCGACCTGATCGACGACCTGTACCGGCAGTCGTACCAGGAGAAGGTCCTGGGCACCGAGCGACTGCGCTTCCTCAACATCTCGCGTCTGACCGGCGTCGAGGAGGCCGGGGACAAGGTCCGCGCCACCGTCACGTCCCTGGTCACCGGCGACGAGCAGGTGCTGGACGCCGATGTCGTGGTCCTCGCCACCGGCTACGGCCAGGCGGACCCCCTCGGACTCCTCGGCGAGGTCGGGGAGCGCTGCCACCGCGACGGTCAGGGCCGCGTCCGGGTCGAGCGTGACTACCGCATCACCACCGACCCCGAACTGCGCTGCGGCATCTACCTCCAGGGCGGCACCGAGCACACCCACGGCATCACGTCCTCGCTGCTCTCCAACACCGCGATCCGGGTCGGCGAGATCCTGGACTCCATCCGCCAACGCGGTCCGGAGCCTGTCCGCAGCGAGCCCCGGCCGGTCGCCGACGGTATCGGCTCCGTCCGCTAGGTCCACCGCGTTCCCACGACCGCTTCCGGTCGAGCCCCCCACTCGCTTCCCCCGCCTCGTAGCGCCGTCGTACGTGGCGGGTGGGGCATGCACTGTGAAACCCCGTGAAAGGAAAATCCGTGTCCACTGGTACACGCCCCGCTCTGACGCGGTTCGTCAGACACCTTCCCCGTGTGGCAGTCGCCACCGTCGCCGCGCTTGCTCTGTCCGCCTGTGGGGGCGGGACCGAGAAGACGGAGTCCAAGCCTTCGGGTGAGGCGAGCAGCAAGTCGGCCGCCTTCCCGGTGACCGTGGAGCACAAGTACGGCAGCACGACGATCGACGCGGAGCCGAAGAGGGTCGTCACCCTGGGTCTGTCGGACCAGGACGCGGTTCTGGCGCTCGGCGTCAAGCCGGTCGGGGCGGTCGACTGGTTCAAGGAGACGCCGTACGGCAAGTGGCCGTGGGCGAAGGACAAGTGGGGGACCACGAAGCCCGAGATCGTCGGTGAGCGCGACGAGTACAACATCGAGAAGATCGCGGCGCTGAAGCCGGACCTCGTCATCGCCCAGTACTCGGGGATGAAGAAGGAGCAGTACGACACGCTCTCGAAGTTCACCAAGGTCGTCGCCCAGCCCAAGGACCTGCCGGACTACGGAGCTTCCTGGCAGGTGATGACCCGCCAGATCGGCAAGTCCCTCGGCAAGAGCGAGGAGACCGAGAAGCTGATCTCCGGCATCGACGCGCGCTTCAAGGCCGTCCGCGAGAAGCACCCCGAGTTCGCCGAGAAGACCCTCGCCGTCGCCGACAGCTTCGAGGCCGGCAAGTACTCGGCCTTCACCAAGACCGACCCGAAGGCGATCTTCTTCTCCGAGCTCGGCTTCAAGCTGAAGCCCGAGATCGACACCCTGGCCAAGCCGGGCTGGAACGTCGCCGAACTGAGCGCCGAGAAGCTGAACGTGCTCGACGTCGACCGCCTCGTCTGGGTCACCTCCAGCACGGAGGCCAACAACCGGATCAAGGCCGAGCCGCTCTACAAGAAGCTGAAGGTCAACCAGGAGAAGCGTGACCTGTTCGTGCCCTACCAGGACCCGGACATCGGCGCGGCCTTCTCCTTCAACACCGTCCTGTCGATCCCGTACGCCATCGACGAGGTCGAGCCGCTGATCTCGGCCATCAAGTAGGACCTGTCCGGGCGATCTTTGAGGGCCCGACGTCACCGCCGCCACCCCCGCCGACGCGGCCCCGGTGGGCGCCTCGTACGCCATCG
>NZ_JBEXRZ010000224.1:0-11802 GCF_040613325.1 Streptomyces sp. NPDC006283
GGCCGGGCCGTCGGCGTCGTCGGGTGCGACCGCTTCCGCAGGTGCGGCGTCCGGTGCGGCGTCCGGTGCGGCGTCGGTCTGCGGCTCGGCCGCGTCCTGGGCGGGCTCGGCGTCGGCGGCGACGGCTTCCGCAGGTGCGGCGTCCGATGCAGGGGCGTCGGCCTTCGGCTCGACTGCGGCGGGCGCGATGGCCTCCGCGTCGGGCGCCGGCTTCGCGTCGACCGGGTCGGCCAGGTTCGCGGCGTCGTCGGCTGCGACCGCTTCCGCAGCTGTGGCGTCCGGCGTGGCGGTGTCGGCCTGCGGCTCGGCCGCGTCCTGCGCGGGCTCGGCGTCGGCGGCGACCGCTTCCGCACTTGTGGCGTCCTCGTCGGGCGCGATGGCCTCGACGTCGGGTGCGGGCTCCGCTTCGGCCGGATCGGGCGCGGCGGTGGCGGGCTCCGTTGTGGCCTCCTCGGCCGCGGTGGTGGTGCTGGTGTTCTCTTCGGCGTCGGCTGCGACCGCTTCCGCAGCTGTGGCGTCCGGCGTGGCGGTGTCGGCCTGCGGCTCGGCCGCGTCCTGCGCGGGCTCGACGTCGGCTGCGACCGCTTCCGCAGGTGTGGCGTCGGGTGTGGGGGCGTCGGCCTGCGGCTCGACTGCGTCGGGCGCGATGGCCTCCGCGTCGGGCGCGGACTCCGCGTCGACCGGGTCGGCCAGGTTCGCGGCGTCGTCGGTCGCGGCCGCTTCCGTAGCTGTGGCGTCCGGGGCGGGGGCGTCGGTCTGCGGCTCGGCCGCGTCGGGCGCGATGGCCTCCGCGTCGGGCGCGGGCTTCGCGTCGGACGGCGTCGGCTTCGTCGACGGGGTGCCCGTGGACTGCGACGGGACCGAGGGGGTGCGGGGGCGGGGGGTCGCGTTGTCGAAGGCCGCAGAGACCAGATCCGCCGCCCGGTCGGCCGCCGTCTGCGAAGGCACCGTCGCCGACGCCTCCGTGGCCGGTTCCGAGCGCTCGGTCTGGGCCGGAACGGAGGCTGCCGCCGACTCGTTACGCTCAGCACGGTCGCGTCCGAACACTTTGCGCAGCAAGCTCCGAATACCCATGGGCGAGGCCTTTCGCATGAGTTGGGTGCGGTGACTGTCCGCCTGCCCTTGCAACGCAGGCCAGGGCGGACACGTAAGGTTAGCGGCCGCCCGGCTCGCCCTTGGGGAGGGCACCCGCAAGCTACGCCCACACACCCCAACCGCGCTCCGTCCGTGCCGCATTCATCCCTCGTTCATCCTGCGTCCGCCGTCGTGCAGATGTGCGCCCCTACCGTCATGGCCGGAAACATTCCGACACCATGTCGGCGCAGGTGCGCCGAAGGAGGACGAAGTGCGCAAACTGCTGCCGCTGTTGAACACGACTCCGCACGCGGGCGGACGCTCCGCTCTCACCTGCCGCTACCGCTGCGGCGACGCCTGCTTCCACGAGGTCCCGAACACCAGCGACAACGAGTACGTCGGCGATGTCATAGCGAGCGCCCTGTCGCGCCGCTCGATGATGCGTGCCGCCGCCGTCGTGACCGTCGCCGCGGCGGCCGGCGGCGCGGCCGTGGTGCAGGGCGGCCGGCCCGCGCAGGCGGCGACCCCGGCAGGGTACGAAACCGGCAAGTCCGGTAAGTCCGACGGCGCCCGCGGCCTCCGCTTCGTCCCCGTCGCGCCCAACAAGGACGACAAGGTCACCGTCCCCGAGGGCTACGAGCAGAGCATCGTCATCCGCTGGGGCGAGCCCATTCTCCGTGGCGCCCCCGCCTTCGACCCGGACAGGCAGTCGGCGAAGGCGCAGGCCGGTCAGTTCGGCTACAACAACGACTTCCTCAGTCTGCTGCCGCTGAAGGGCGAGCGCGGTCGTCAGGTCCTCGTCGCGAACCACGAGTACACGGACGAGATGCTGATGTTCAAGGGGTACGACCCCGAGAACCCGACCCGCGAGCAGGTCGAGATCGCCTGGGCCGCGCACGGTCTGTCGGTCGTCGTGGTCCAGGAGGAGCACCGGTCCGGCAGGCTCACCCCGGTGACGCGCCACCCGCTCAACCGCCGTCTGACGGCGACGAGCGAGTTCGAGCTCACGGGCCCCGCCGCGGGCGGCAAGCTGCTGCGTACGAGCGCCGACCCGTCGGGCACCAAGGTGCTCGGCACGCTCAACAACTGCGCCGGCGGCACCACCCCGTGGGGCACGATCCTGTCGGGCGAGGAGAACTTCAACCAGTACTTCGCGGGCGGCTCGAGCGCGACGGACAAGCGCTACGGTGTCGGCTCGGGCGCCACCGAGCGCAAGTGGGAGCGCTTCGACAAGCGCTTCGACGTCAAGCAGGAGCCCAACGAGATCCACCGGCACGGCTGGGTCGTCGAGCTCGACCCGTACGACCCCGACTCGACGCCCGCCAAGCGCACCGCGCTGGGTCGTTTCAAGCACGAGGCCGCGCAGCCGCGTCTCACCGACGACGGCCGGCCGGTCGTGTACATGGGCGACGACGAGCGCTTCGACTACTTCTACAAGTTCGTCTCGTCGAAGCGGATGAAGAAGGGCGGCAGCCGTGCCGCCCGCGCGCACAACCGCACGCTGCTCGACGAGGGCACCCTCTACGTCGCCAGGCTCACCGGTGACTCGCCGGGCGAGGTCGACGGCACCGGCAAGCTCCCGAACGACGGCGAGTTCGACGGCTCCGGCGTGTGGATCCCGCTCGCGACGGGCGACGTCTCGCACGTGCCCGGAATGACCGCGGAGGAGGTGTACGTCTTCACCCGTCTCGCCGGTGACAAGGTCGGCGCGACGAAGATGGACCGCCCCGAGGACGTCGAGCCGAGCCCCCGCACCGGCCGGGTCTATGTCGCCCTCACCAACAACACCGATCGCGGCAAGCCCGGCAAGGCCGGCGCCGACGAGGCCAACCCGCGCAACCTCAACAAGCACGGGCAGGTCCTGGAGCTCGCCGAGCACTGGGACGATCCGGCCTCCGACGGCTTCGCCTGGCGCCTGTTCCTGGTCGCCGGCGACCCGAACGACCCGGCCACGTACTTCGCGGGCTACCCGAAGGACAAGGTCAGCCAGATCTCCTGCCCGGACAACCTGGCCTTCGACCCGCACGGCAACCTGTGGATCTCCACCGACGGTGCTCAGCTCGGTTCGCACGACGGCCTGTTCGGTGTCGCGACCCGCGGTGAACGCCGCGGTGAGCTCAAGCAGTTCCTGACCGTGCCGACCGGTGCGGAGACGTGCGGCCCGATCGTCCAGGACCGCCGTGTCCTGGTGGCGGTGCAGCACCCGGGCGAGGTCGACGGCGCGTCCGTCGAGAAGCCCGCGAGCGCCTGGCCCGACGGGCCGGGCAGGATGGTCCGCCCGTCGGTCGTCGCCGTCTACCGCAGGGACGGGCGCGACATCGGAGCATGACCGGTGGCGCTCACGGGGTGGCGCTCAGATGGGTGCGCCACCTCGTGAACTGCTCCGCCGCATCTCCCGTGTACGCCCACGGGAGATGCGCGGCACGTTTTCCCAGCAGCTGGAACAGTCCGCGCGCCTCCAGCCGCAGACCTGCGTGACAGGCGGCGTGCACAAGGTAGTTGAGCTCGCCGATCTCCTGAGGTGCGACGGGGCCGTCCGTGCGCCACAGGATCCACCGCTCCCAGGTGCGGCGGATCTCCGTGATCGCCAGCTCGTGTTTCCAGTGCTGGTCGAAGCCGCGCACCACCCGGCCCTGTGCGCCGTCGGCGACGTACCGGTACTCCTCCGCCCGCGCGATCTGCACCAGCACCGGCAGCGGCGACCCGGGCGGCGACGCGCCTGCCGCGTCCCGTGCGAAGTCGTACATCCTGCCGTGCGTGCCGTGCCAGCGGGCCGAGTGGTAGCGCAGCAACTGCACGTGACCCTCGACGTTGTACGGGTCGCGCCGGCGCATCTCGTCCCACCAGCGCCGCAGTTCACGACGCGGCACCCCGTCCTCGTACAGTCTGGCGATCGTCAGCAGCGACACCCACGGCATCGGGTCGGCGGGGTGGGCGTCGGCGGCGAGGAAGCAGGAGCGGACCGCGGCGTCGAGCCGCGCCCGGTCGGTGCCGGCTCCGCGGCCCGCGGCGATCGCCACCTGGAAGGCCCGTACGACCTCCGTGGCCGCGCGCAGGACCGCCGCGTCGGGACTGGCCGGTTCCGCCGCGCGCCATATCTCGGCGGCGGAGG
Organism: Streptomyces sp. NPDC006283; assembly: GCF_040613325.1. NCBI lineage: Bacteria > Bacillati > Actinomycetota > Actinomycetes > Kitasatosporales > Streptomycetaceae > Streptomyces > Streptomyces sp. NPDC006283. The sequence continues at coordinate 4,187 of NZ_JBEXRZ010000224.1, forward strand.
AACCGGCCGCGGCGTGGGCGAGCAGCCGGAGCCGGTGTGTGCGCAGGGGCCAGTCGTCGCCGGTGGCGACGAGCAGGTCACGGACGCCCTGCCAGCGGCCGATAACGATGTCGTGCAGGGTTTCGGCGAGTGGCCGGTCCCCGAAGGCGGGATCGAAGTCGGGTACGAATCGGCGGCGTGCGACCATCTGCGGCACTTCCCTCGGCGGTGCATGCGTGCGTTGCGTGCGTAAGGCGTTCAGAAGTCCGTGGCCAGGGCCTTGTCGGCGTAGTGCGCGCGGTGGGGATCGCCGCCCCCGCCGTCCGACTCGAGCGCGCTGGTCGCGTCCAGGCGGGCGGGCCGGTAGTAGGCACTGCCCCGCCGCCAATAGTGGATCATCGGTACGAGCCCGGCGGCGAGGCCACCGATGCCGATCGCGACCGACGCGCCGCTCAGCTCGCCGAGCGACTCGAAGAAGATCCACAGCATGAACAGAGCGCCGAGCAGCGGCCAGGCGCCGCTGAGCAGGAAATCGCGTACGGAGGTCAGCAGCATTCTGCGGTAGGCGACGACGGCGGCGATGCCGGCGAGTCCGTAGTAGAGGGCGATCTGGAGGCCTATCGCGGCGACCGCTGCGGTGACGACGTCCCTGACGGAGCCGAGTGCGGTGGACGCCCCGAACATGGCGAGCGCGACGACGCCGACCACGCAGACGGCCGCCCAGGGCGTGTTCCAGCGGCGGTGCACCAGCCCGAGCGCGGCGGGCATCGTACGGTCGCGGCCCATCGCGAACAGTGAGCGGGTGACCTGGATCAGCGTCGTCTCCAGGGTGGCGACGGTCGACAGCAGTACGGCGACGACCAGCAGTTTTCCGCCCACGCCCGGCCAGATCGCGGCGCCCAGGACGGCCAGTACGTTCGATCCGGCGGCCTGGATCTCCCCGGCCGTCAGGATGACGTTGACGGCGACGGTGAACGCCTCGAAGAGCAGGAACACCACGCCGATGCCGACGAGCGCGCCGAGTCCCGAGGTGCGGCGGCTGTCGCGGATCTCCTCGCTGAGGTTGCTGGTGACGTCCCAGCCCCAGTAGTAGAAGGCGGCGATCAGTGCCCCGGAGGCGAAGCCCGCCGGACCGTCGAAGTGCGAGAAGCCGAACCACGACCAGTCGAAGGCGGCAGCGGCGCCTTCGTGCAGCAGCGCGGCGCCGATGAAGAAGAGCAGGATCACCGATTCGACACCGGTCAGCAGGAGTTGGGCCCGCACGGTCAGTCGCGCTCCGCCCAGCACGACGAGCAGCATGGCGAGGAACCAGCCCGCGCCGACGGTCGTCGCGAGGGCCGGGTTGTCGGCGAGTTCCGGGTCGAAGAGCGCCAGCGTCATCGCGCCCGCGGGCAGCGAACCCGCCACCATGAAGATCGTCGCAGAGACGACCAGCGCCCATCCGGACAGGAATCCGAGGAACGGATGGAGGGTCCTGCCGACCCAGGAGTAGCCCGCACCGGCGTTGACGTCGATACGGCCGAGCCTGCCGAAGGCGAGAACGATGCCGAGCATGGGTATCGCGCAGTACAGCAGCGCGGCAGGGCCGGCGAACCCGACGGTGGCGACGAGCACGGCCGTGGTGGCCGCGATCGAGTAGGCGGGGGCGCTGCCGGCCACGGCCATGACGACGGTGTCGAACGTCCCGAGGACATTGGGCCGTAGCCCTCTGCCGGAGCTGCTGCGCATGGAAATCTCCGAATGCCCTTGTGCCGTACGGGATATGGCGACACGTCAGAAACCGAACGCCCGTGTACGGAGTGAACGCCTCCGTGAGGGGAGATCGTGCGCATCGTAGTCGGATGTGTGCGCTGTGGTGAGGGGGCGGGGTGCGGCCCACCCGCACGAGTCCCGCACCTGGTGGTGAGGGGCGTTCGCGCGATCCTGGGAACAGGGCGGTGCGGGGCCCGGACGCAGGGGGTGCGGGCCCCGGGCGCCCGTAATGTCCGCCCGTGAGCGGGGCCCGGGTCGTAGAGTCGGGTACATGGCTGCAGAGGGTTCGTCCACGTCAGGCGAGGGCACCGTACGGGTCGACGTCTGGATCTGGTCCGTACGGCTCACCAAGACCCGCTCGCAGGCCTCGGCCGCATGCCGTGCCGGCCATGTGCGGGTCAACGGCGAGCGCGTCAAGCCCGCCCAGGCGCTGCGCGTCGGTGACCAGGTGCGGGTGTTCCACGCCGGGCGGGAGCGCCTTGTGGTCGTCTCGAAGATCGTGCGCAAGCGGGTCGGCCCGCCGGTCGCGGTGCAGGCGTACGTGGACAACAGTCCGCCGCCCCCGCCCAAGGAGTTCACGGCCCCCGCGGCGGTACGGGACCGGGGCGCCGGCCGCCCGACGAAGCGTGACAGGCGGGAGCTGGAGCGGCTTCACGGCGGTCGGCCGAAGGCCTGAAGGGCCTCGCCCGCTCGCCGTCAGGACGGCCCCGGTCACCGAGGGGCCGCCCCTCGGCGTCTGCCTCGCCCGCGTTTCGGCTCACGTCGGCGGCGCCGGCGACGCGATCGCCCGCGCCGCTCGGACCTCCTGCCGCAGCGGCGCCAGCACGCCCTCCTCGTCGCCGGGCAACTCGGCCCGTACCTCCACCAGCACCTCGCTCGAACGCATGCCGTCCGCCAGCTCCCGCAACTGCCGCTCGATCCCGGCGACCTCGTCGTCGCCGGGCGGCTGCGCCCCGTGGTCCACGCGCACCCTTGCCGCGGTCGTCGCGTCCACGATCCGCTCGGCGGCGACGACCAGCGGCCACCAGGCCGCGGCGCGCGCCCCGGTCGGCGGCGGCTCGGTCAGGGCGCGCTGGAACTCGGAGCGCACGGAGGACAGGTCCCGGTAGATCCGCCGCCGGGCACGCACCCGCTCGGCGTGGTCCATGCCGCCGAACGCGCAGGCCACGTACTGGGCGGCGTCCTCGACGCACTGCGCCAGCCGGTCCCCGATGCGGGTGTGCCAGCTCTCCGGCCACAGCAGATAGCCCGCCACCAGCGCGATCGCACACCCCATGAGGCTGTCCACCAGTCGCGGCAGCACCAGATGGAAACCCTGGCGGTTGAGGATGTCCGAGAGCATCAGGATCACCGGGGTGATGGCCGCTGTCTGGAAGGCGTACCCCTTCGCGGAGAACGCCGGGATCAGCGCCGCGAGCACCATCATCACCGGCACGTCCCACCAGCCTCGCTCCACGACCGCCAGCACGGCCGCCGCCACGAGCAGCCCGGCGGCCGTGCCGAGCGCACGCAGCACCGCACGGGAGAACACCGAGCCGAAGTCGGGCTTGAGGACGAACGTGACGGTGAGCGCCACCCAGTACGAACGTGTCACCGGCACCAGCGACACCAGTGACTGCGCCAGCCCGATGCAGAGGGCGAGCCGGAGACCGTACCTCCAGGACGGCTCGGAGAGCAGCATGTCGCGCACGGCCCGCCGTGCCCTGACGCGCAGCGCGGCGGGCCGGCCGAGCCGGTCGTCGACACCCGTCAGGTCGTGGTCCGTCTTGTGGACGACGACCGAGGCGTGGCGCAGCGCGCTGTTGACCGCCCGGTCGGCGGGACCGTCCGGTTCGGGCAGGGTGAGTTCGGGGGCGGTCGTGCGGCCCTGCGCCACTGAGTCGGCCAAGTCGCGTACGGCGGCGGCGATTTCGGGGCGGCGCGACGCCCGCCCGTACCGGTGCGCGGCGGCCGCCGCCTCGACCAGCGGGATGACGACGTTCAGTTGGGCGAGCAGTTGCACCAGGGGACCGCGCCGCCCGTGGTCGCGTGCGCGCCGGGCGAGGATCAGGTCGTACGCGGTGTTGAGCGCCTGGGTGACGTCCTGACGGCGGGCGTCGTACGTGGTGGTGCCCGCGGCCGCGAACAGGTCGGCGACGCTGCGGTAGGTCGCGGCGACCGCCGACTGCTCGGGGACACGTCCGCGCAGAGGCCAGCCCAGCAGCGCCAGTACGAGGACGAACATCCCGCCGAGCGTCAGCAGCAGCGGCGCGTTCCACCAGGGCCCCGGCATCGGCAGCCCGGCCCCGACCACCGCGTTGAGCAGGAGCAGGAGCCCTGACACGGAGGCCACCGCGCCGATGGAAGAGATCATTCCGGAGACGAGGGCGACGAGGGTCAGAGCGCCGACCGCCCACCAGCCCTCCCCATGTACGAGGGCGCCCAGTGTGACGCCGACCGCGCCGAAGAACTGGGGGACGGCGATGTTGAGCAGCCGCATCCGGTAGGCGTCGGCGGTGTCACCGATGACGCCGGACAGCGCGCCCATCGACACCAGCGCCCCGTAATCGGGGCGGCCCACGGCGAGCCCGACGGCCAGTGGGGCGGCCAGAGCGACGGCCGCCCGGCCGACGGCGGCCTTGGGGACGGGCGTGGAGTGCGGCAGCAGGCCCTGCACCAGCCAGTTGGGCGGCGTCAGCCGTCCCGTGCGTTTGCCCGTGCCGCCCTCGGGTTCTCCCATGGTCATCAAGAGACCCCGAACAGGCCGCCGGACGCAAGCTCCGCAGCCACCCGTCCCGCAGCCACCCGTCCCGCTGCCGCCCGTCCCGCTGCCGCCCGTCCCGCCGCGGACTGTCCCGCGTCGGCCCGTCCCGCGTCGGCCCGTCCCGCAGCGACCCGCTCCGCGGAGGTCCCGTTCACCTGTCGGCCCGTCCCGCGTCGGTCCCGTTCAGCTGCGGTAGTTCTCCACCTCGTCCGCGGGCCGTTCCTTCACCGTGCCGGGGTCCTCGCCGAACTCGGCCTTGGCGCGGCGCCGGCGCAGCACGTCCCAGCACTGGTCGAGCCGGATCTCCAGCTCCCGCAGGCGGGCCTGGTCCTCCGGGCCGAGGCCCTGCTGCTCGGTGGCGCGGTCGCGCAGGGCGCGTTCCTCCGCGACGAGATTGCCGATGTTGTCGATGATCTGTTCGTCGACGTGTTCGTTGTCCATGGCGTCTGCTCCGTGCTTCGGCTTGTGCTCCGTGCTCCGTGCTCCGTGACGGCACGGGTGCCCCGGGTTCCTCTCGGATGGGTGTCACAAAACGAAGACCGTTTTGCCCCGCGCACCTCCCGCCCGGTTCTGCATCAGGGCATCCGGTGCCTTCTCCAACGGCAGTTCGACGTCGACCGGAATCCGCAGCGCCCCCTCCGCGGCAGCGGCGGCGAGCGCGTCGAGCAGCGTCGGCGAAGGGCGCAGCCGGAAGCCGACGCCCTTGACACCGTCCGCGAGTGGCGTGGCGCCGGCGTCGAAGCGGGTCGCGACGGCCACCGCGCCCGCTCTGCCGAGCCTCGCGTGGACGGCGAACGACTCCGGGGTCCCGGCCACCAGATCGGCCACGGCGTCGACGCCGTCCGGGCACGCCCGCCGCACCGCACCGGCCGTGTCCTCCGCGGTGGCGTCGACGGTGAAGGCCGCCCCGAGTCCTCTCATCCGCCGTCGCTCGTCACCACGCACCACGGCCACGACGCGTACGCCGCGGTCCGCGGCGAGCTGGGTGAGCAGGCAGCCGACGCCGCCGGCGGCGCCGAGGACGAGAAGGCTCTCTCCGGCCCGCACGCCGGTCAGGTCGAGCAACCGCACCGCGGCCGTCCCGGCAGTGGGCAGCAGCGCCGCGTCACGCAGAGCAAGGCCTTCGGGTACGAACGCGACCGGGCCGTCCTGCGGCACCGACACGTACTCGGCGTAGCTGCCCGCCGAGTGGCCCGAGGCGCGGCCGAACACGGCGTCGCCCACCCGGAAACGGTTGTCGCCCGGGCCCACGACGTCCACCTTGCCGGCGAAGTCGGCGCCGAGCACCAGAGGGAAGGGCTGCGGGGACTCCGGCTGCGGGACCCGGCCCCGACCGCTCGACGGGAGAGCGTCGTCGGCGATCTGCCAGTCGAGGGGGTTGAGCGACGCGTACTCGATCTTGACGACGACCTCGCCCTGCTCGGGCTCGGGCTTCGGGAGCTGGATCAGCTCGGGCTCCGCACCGAACTCCCTGACCGCGACAGCACGCATGCGCCATGCCTCCTGACCGAACGGCCCCCGGTGGCTCGCACCACGTCCCCACTCTCACCCGGCCGGGCGGCCGGCGCACATCGTGCTGCCCAGGAGTTGCCTGCGGGCGTCCGCGGGTGTGCCCTGTAGAAGGGGTGTGGGGGGACAGGGAAGGAGCTCTCCGCCATGGCCACACACGCAGCGTTGCCGACCGGCAGGCGGCACCGGACACATGGAGAACAGCACCACAGCCCCCTCGCCTGGGCGGTGCCGGTCACCCTGGGCCTGACGTTCGGCATCTGGGCCGCCTTCATCCAGCGCGTGGAGGACGGTGGCGTCGCCACCTGGGGTCAATGGATCCTCGGCGTGATCACCGCGGTGGTCATCGGGGCGCTGACGTTCGGTCTGGGCCGCGTCCAGCACGCACTGCCGCGCGAACTGCGCGCCCTCGCGTACGGCGCGCTGGCCGGGGCGGTCATCGGCTTCCTGACCAGTCTGGCCGGCGGAAGCGTCCTGAGAGCCGCGGGCATCGGTGTCGCGGTGGGGGTGGCGGTGGGGGCGGCGGCGTTCTACGCCTTCTACACGCACGAGTGACGGGGGCGGACGTGCCCGGGAGCGTGCCGCTCCCGGGCCTCCCCCTTTTCCGGGTGTCGCCACTCCCGTGCTGACCTGCGCGAAGGCATCGTCGAGGGGGCGGTGCCCGGATTCACCCCCTGCTTCCCCACGTCTCGCGCGGCCGCCGGATCCGATCCGGTGGCCGCGGCCCTCGTGCTCGGCCGCGACCCCGGTTCGGCTCATGGGGGCCTTGCCCTGTGCGAGGCCGGTGCGGTACGCCCTAGTGACTGCTGACACCGCCTGCCCGCCGACCGATGACTTTCGCCGGCCGACCGCGTCTGCATTGCATCGCTCGGACGGACAGGAACCGAAGGACTGACGATGAGTACAGATCTGGCAATCGAGACCACCGGACTGGTGAAGGTCTTCGGTGACAACCGCGCCGTGGACGGCGTCGATCTCCGAGTGCCGGCCGGCACGGTCTACGGAGTCCTCGGTCCCAACGGCGCGGGCAAGACGACTACGGTCCGGATGCTGGCCACGCTGCTCCGCCCGGACGCCGGTGAGGCCCTGGTCTTCGGCAAGGACGTGCAGAAGGACGCGGACGCCGTCCGCAGCCGGGTCAGCCTCACCGGGCAGTACGCCTCGGTCGACGAGGACCTCACCGGCTCGGAGAACCTGGTCCTTCTCGCCCGGCTGCTCGGCCACGCGAAGGCCGCAGCGCGGGAGCGCGCCGCCCAGTTGCTGGAGGCGTTCGGTCTGCGTGAGGCCTCGGACAAGCAGGTGAAGAACTACTCGGGCGGCATGCGGCGCCGGATCGACATCGCCGCGTCCATCCTCAACACCCCCGACCTGCTGTTCCTGGACGAGCCCACCACCGGCCTCGACCCGCGCAGCCGCAACCAGGTCTGGGACATCGTGCGCGCCGTCGTCGCCCAGGGCACCACCGTGCTGCTGACGACGCAGTATCTGGACGAGGCCGACCATCTGGCGTCGCGTATCGCCGTGATCGACCACGGCAGGGTGATCGCGGAGGGCACGAAGGGCGAACTGAAGGCATCCGTCGGCTCCGGCGCGGTGCATCTGCGGCTGCGCGAGGCCGATCAGCGGCCCGAGG
>NZ_JBEXRZ010000225.1:0-11783 GCF_040613325.1 Streptomyces sp. NPDC006283
CCTCCTCCCGCACCGTGGGCACGCCCACGATCTCGACCGGGAAGTTGAGGTCTTCGGCCATCCTGCGGATGAGGGCGAGTTGCTGGGCGTCCTTCGGCTCCGGGCCGGCGGGCGCGGAGTCGGCGGCCGGGTCGGCGTCGGCGCTGTCGAGCGGCGACGAGGTGGCGGCGTTGTACGCGTCGCGGTCGAGGATCTGCTCACGTGCCGCGACGATGACCGGAACCAGCGCCTGGCCCGCGACGTTCGTTGCGGTGCGGATCATGTCCAGGATCGGGTCGATCGCCATCAGCAGACCCACGCCCTCCAGCGGGAGGCCCAGCGTGGAGAGGGTCAGCGTCAGCATGACGGTGGCGCCGGTCAGGCCGGCCGTCGCGGCCGAGCCGACGACGGAGACGAACGCGATGAGCAGGTAGTCCTGGATGCCGAGCTGGACGTCGAAGATCTGCGCGATGAAGATCGCGGCGAGTGCCGGGTAGATCGCGGCGCAGCCGTCCATCTTGGTGGTGGCGCCGAACGGGACCGCGAAGCTCGTGTAGTCCTTCGGCACGCCGAGGCGTTCGGTGACCTTCTGGGTGACCGGCATGGTGCCGACCGAGGAGCGGGAGACGAACGCCAGCTGGATGGCGGGCCAGGCGCCCTTGAAGAACTGGATCGGGTTGACCTTGGCGACGGTCGCCAGCAGCAGCGGGTAGACGCCGAACAGCACCAGGGCGCAGCCGATGTAGACGTCGGCGGTGAACGTGGCGTACTTGCCGATCAGTTCCCAGCCGTAGTCGGCGATGGCGAAGCCGATGAGGCCGACGGTGCCGATGGGCGCGAGGCGGATGACCCACCACAGGGCCTTCTGGAGCAGTTCGAGCACCGACTCGCTGAGGGCGAGAATCGGCTTGGCGCGGTCACCGAGCTTCAGGGCGGCGACACCGGCGACGGCGGCCATGAAGACGATCTGGAGCACTTCCAGCTCGGTGAACGGCGTGATGATGTCCGTCGGGACGATGCCGGTGAGGAAGTCGATCCAGGTTCCGGAGTTCTCCGGCTTCTCGCCGTCCTGGGGCGTCAGTCCCGTCCCCGCGCCGGGGTTGGTGAGCAGGCCGAGGGCCAGGCCGATCGCGACCGCGATCAGCGAGGTGATCATGAACCAGAGCAGTGTTCGCGTGGCCAGCCGGGCGGCGTTGTTGACTTTCCGCAGATTGGTGATCGACACCAGGATCGCGAAGAAGACGAGCGGCGCGACGGCCAGCTTCAGCAGCTGGACGAAGATCGAACCGACCTGGTCCAGGGTGTCCTTCAGCCAGCCGATGTCCTGGCTGCGGGCGAGCCAGCCGAGCAGGACACCGAGGACCAGACCGGCGACGATCTGGGCCCAGAAGGGAACCTTGGGTATTCGGGAGCCGGAGCCGGGCTGGGGGCCGGCGGCAGGGGCGGACGCGGTGTTCGCGGACACGGACGCACTCCAGTGATGGCGTGTGGGGAAGAACAGGGGACGGGGGTGCGGCGCCCGGGCGCGCGAAGGCGCGGTGCCGCAGTGTGATGCCGGGCTGCGCGGACGACTACCGGCAACAGACCGCGGACATACAGCGGCACAGATCGACATGCAGGCGCGCCACGAGCGGAATGCTCGCGGCGTCGGAGGGGCGCACTGCTGTCGTCACGCAGACACGTTAACACTTCAACTTATGGAACCTCAAAGCTCCCCTTTGGGCTCCCGTTCTCCCCTGCCCGGTCCCGGTCCGGAGCGGCGCTACCGAGCAGCGCCGCCGAGCGGTGCTACCGGGTGGCGCCGTCCTCCTGGGTGCGGTTGGCGTCCAGGCGGGCCTTGACCCGGTCCACCTTGGGCGCGATCTGCTCGGACATCGCGTCGCGCTGCTTGCGCAGCAGGACGAAGCTGAGCGGCGCGGACACCACGAGGGCGAGCAGGACGACCCACACGAAGTTGGAGTCGCCGAGACCCTTGGGCAGGATGCCGACCTGCACCAGTCCGAGGACGGCGACGAAGCAGCCGACGAAGATCGTCAGTCGCAGTGCGGTGTACCGGATCACGGCACTCGTCCTTGCAGCGGACACGGCGGGCCTTCTTCCTTCATGCGGCTTAGGTGCCCGTCCAGTGAAGCATGCCGCGCAAACCGGTCAGCCGAGGGGCAGCAGCATGATGATGTCGTCGCGGTCGTCGCCCTCCGCGACCCTGATCGCGCCGGGCACCCGGCCGACCTCCTTGTAGCCGCAGGCGGCGTAGAAGCGGTCGGCACCGGTGCCGCCGCGGCAGGTGAGCCGTATCGCCTCGATGCCGTCGAGGCCGCGGGCCGCCTCGGCCGCGGCGGCCATGAGGTCGCGTCCGTAGCCCCTGCCCTGGTGCCTGGGGTGGACCATCACCGTGTAGAGCCAGACCCAGTGCGTCATCAGCCGGTGCGTGTTGTGCGCGAGGAACGCCGTGGCCGCGATCTCGCCGTCCTCGTCCCGCCCGACGAGCAGCCGCATCCGGCCCTCCGCGATGGCCGTGAGGTGCTTGCGCCACTGTGGCCGGATCTCCTCCGCGGTCACGGGCGGGACGAAGCCGACGGCCCCGCCCGCGTTGCTGACGTCCGCCCAGAGGGCGATGACGCCGTCGCGCAGGTCGTTGCCGCCGGGTGGGTCGAGTTCGAAGGTGAGGGCCATGGCGACAGGTTAGAAAACGAAAACCCCGGCTCGCGCCGGGGTTTCGCAGTTCGGACGGGGGCGGGCCCCCGGCACTCAGACGCGCATGGGCTGCGGCGACTCGCGGCGGTCGGCGTCGGGGCCCGGGTACTCGCGGATGATCTCGTAGCGGGTATTGCGCTCCACGGGGCGGAAGCCGGCGTCGCGGATCAGGTCGAGAAGGTCGTCGCGGGTCAGCTTGTTCGGCGTGCCGTAGTTGTCCGCGTCGTGCGTGATCTTGTACTCGACGACCGAGCCGTCCATGTCGTCCGCGCCGTGCTGGAGGGCGAGCTGGGCGGTCTGCACGCCGTGCATCACCCAGAAGACCTTGACGTGCGGAACGTTGTCGAACAGCAGCCGCGAAACGGCGAACGTCTTGAGCGCCTCCGCGCCGGTCGCCATCGTGGTGCGTGCCTGGAGCTTGTTGCGGACCTTGCCGTCCTGCATGTCCACGAAGTCGTGCTGGTAGCGCAGCGGGATGAAGACCTGGAAGCCACCGGTCTCGTCCTGCAGTTCACGCAGCCGCAGCACGTGGTCGACACGGTGCCTCGGCTCCTCGATGTGCCCGTACAGCATCGTGGACGGGGTCTTGAGGCCCTTCTCGTGCGCGAGGCGGTGGATGCGCGACCAGTCCTCCCAGTGCGTGCGGTGGTCGACGATGTGCTGCCGGACCTCCCAGTCGAAGATCTCCGCACCGCCGCCGGTCAGCGACTCCAGGCCGGCCTCGATCAGCTCGTCGAGGATGTCGGACGCCGACATCCCGGAGATCGTCTCGAAGTGGTGGATCTCCGTGGCGGTGAAGGCCTTCAGCGAGACATTGGGCAGCGCCTTCTTGAGCTCCGAGAGGGAGCGCGGGTAGTAGCGCCAGGGGAGGTTGGGGTGGAGCCCGTTGACGATGTGCAGCTCGGTGAGGTTCTCGCCCTCCATCGCCTTGGCGAGACGGACGGCCTCCTCGATGCGCATGGTGTACGCGTCCTTCTCGCCCGGCTTGCGCTGGAACGAGCAGTAGGCGCACGACGCGGTGCACACGTTCGTCATGTTGAGGTGACGGTTGACGTTGAAGTGGACGACGTCGCCGTTCTTGCGGGTACGCACCTCGTGTGCGAGGCCGCCGAGCCATGCCAGGTCGTCCGACTCGTAGAGGGCGATGCCGTCCTCACGGGTCAGCCGCTCACCGGCCCGGACCTTCTGCTCGAGCTCCCGCTTGAGTCCTGCGTCCACTGGGGCCGCCTCCCATACGTCTACCAATCGGGCTCCGCCAACGGTATCCCTAGGCTTCTTCCGGCAGGTCGCCGACCCGGTTCTCCCACTTCGTGGAGAGCACGATGGTGGTGCGGGTACGGGACACGCCGCGCGTCCCCGAGAGCCTGCGGATCGTCTTCTCCAGGCCGTCCACGTCGCTCGCACGCACCTTGAGCATGTACGAGTCGTCGCCCGCGATGAACCAGCAGTCCTCGATCTCCGCCAGGTCCTTGAGCCTGCGCGCCACGTCCTCGTGGTCGGCGGCGTCGGACAGGGAGATGCCGATCAGGGCGGTGACGCCGAGCCCCAGGGAGGCGGCGTCGACGGTGGCGCGGTAGCCGGTGATGACGCCGGCCGCCTCGAGACGGTTGATGCGGTCCGTCACGGAGGGGCCGGAGAGCCCCACGAGCCGGCCGAGCTCGGCATATGAAGCCCTGCCGTTCTCGCGCAGGGCCTGGATGAGCTGCCTATCCACGGCGTCCATAGACTCAAGCCTTCCATTATTCAGCGATACCGCAAGTTTACGTGTAGAATCTAAGGCACGCAGGGACGACACCCTGCGATTATTCAAACGATCACAGCTGATCCCACAGGATCACGATCCATACAGGAGTTGACACTCACCGTGTACACGATCGAGATGGCCTACGCCCACATGCGACAGCTGCAGGAGCTGGCCAACCGCTCGCGTGCCCACCAGCCTTCTGCCGCCCGCAAGGTCGACCGGACCCGCGCGCCGCGCACCGGCAAGAAGCGCTAATCGCCTCCGGAGCCACCACCCAGCTCCCCCTCCCAGCGGCGGTACAGCCGATGCGGCACCCCTGCCGCATCGAGCACCCGCCCCGCGACGAAGTCCACCAGATCCTGGATGTGCGTCGCCCCCGCGTAGAACGCCGGAGAGGCGGGCAGCACCACGGCGCCCGCCTCGTCCAGCGTCACCAGGTGCTTCAGCGTCTGCCCGTTCAAGGGCGTCTCCCGTACCGCGACCACCAGAGCGCGCCGCTCCTTGAGCGTCACGCTCGCCGCGCGCTGCAGCAGGTCCTTCGAAAGCCCGAGCGCCACCCCCGCCACACAGGCGGTGGACGCCGGCACGATCACCATGCCCTTGACCGGGTACGACCCCGACGACGGCCCGGCGGCGAGATCGCCGGCCGCCCAGTGCCGCACGTCCCTCACATCGACATCGAAGCTGTCCGGCTTCCCGTCGGCTCCCCGGGACAGCCACTGCCGCAGATCGTCCTGCCAGTGCGCGTCCCTGAAGGCGATGCCCGTCTCGTCGAGCAGCGTCAGCCGCGAGGCCCTGCTGACCACCAGGTCCACGCTCTCGCCGGCGGCCAGCAGTCCGCGCAGTACGGCGGCCGCGTACGGCGTACCGGAAGCGCCGGACACCCCCACGACCCAGGGCCGACGACTGTTCACTTCTTGCTGCTCCACACCGTTGAGCCTATCCGGCGGTGTGGACGCGGAACTGGGTAAGGTGCCCCGGACGTTTCCGGGGGGAGGCGCACAGATACCCAGGGGGGCCGCGATGGCGTACACGGCCGGCGCAGAGTGGACGACATCCGACCGGGCGAAAGCCGCGGCCAAGATCGCCGTGTGCTGGGTCGCCCTGCTGTGGGCCCTCGAAGCCGTCGACGTGGCGACAGCCCATGCCCTCGACGCGTACGGCATCGTGGCACGGGACCCGGCCGAGCTCGCCGACGTCGTCCCCTCGGCCTTCACACACTTCGGCTTCGCCCATGTCGCGGCCAACAGCGTCCCGCTGCTTGTCTTCGGTTTCCTCGCCGCACTGGGCGGCGTCCGCAGGTTCCTCGCCGTGTCACTGATGATCATCCTGGTGGACGGTCTCGGTGTCTGGCTGGTCTCTCCGTCGGACGTCAACACGGCGGGCGCCTCCGGCCTCGTCTTCGGCCTCTTCGGCTATCTCGTCGCGCGCGGCTTCGTCGACCGCAGGCTGCTGGACGTGGGCGTGGGCCTGCTCGTCGGCGCGGTCTGGGGCAGCTCGATCCTGGTGGGCATCTCCCCGGCCAACACCGGAGTGAGCTGGCAGGGCCATCTCTTCGGGCTGCTGGCGGGCATCGCGGCCGCCTTCGTCTTCCGCCGCCGCACCGCTGCCGGCCCGGGCCCGGGCCGGCAGGCCCTCGGTTAGACGGTCAGGCCCCGCACGACGAGGTCGGCCAGCGCGCAGACGAAGAGCGAGATCCCGATGAAGCCGTTCGTCGTGAAGAACGCCCTGTTCAGCCGGGACAGATCGTGCGGGCGCACGATCGTGTGCTCGTAGAGGAACGCCGCCGCCACGATCACGAGCCCGACCCAGAACAGCACCCCCGCGTCCGTCGCCAGCGCGTACCAGACCAGCAGACCCGTCGTCACGACATGCGACGCCCGAGCGCCGTGGAGCGCCGCCGGGATGCCGAAGCGGGCCGGGACCGACATGACGCCGTGGGCCCGGTCGGCCTGGACGTCCTGGCACGCGAAGATCAGGTCGAAGCCGCCGATCCACACGCCGACCGCGAGCCCCAGGATCACCGCGTCCCACGACCACGCCCCGGTGACCGCGATCCACGCGCCGACCGGGCCCATGGCCTGGGCGAGGCCGAGGATGGCATGCGGGAAGTCGGTGAACCGCTTGCCGTACGGATAGACCACCATCGGCACCACCGCGACCGGCGCCAGCGCCAGACACAGCGGATTGAGGAGCGCGGCCGCGCCGAGGAAGACGGCGAGCGCCACGAGCGCCCCCGTCCACGCGGAGCGCACGGACACCGCGCCGGTGACCAGCTCCCGCCCCGCCGTGCGCGGGTTACGTGCGTCGATCTCGCGGTCGATGATCCTGTTGCAGGCCATCGCGAAGGTCCGCAGCCCCACCATCGCGACGGTGACGAGCAACAGCTCGCCCCAGTGGACGGTCCCGTCCAGCTGGAACATCGCGGTGAGCGCGGCGATGTAGGCGAAGGGCAGCGCGAAGACCGAGTGCTCGATCATCACCAGTCGCAGGAAGGCCTTCACCTTCCCCGTCGGCTGCGGGGCGGGGCCCGAACCGACGACCCCGTCGGCGGTCGTCATCATGCGAGGCTCCCGAGGAACGCGTCGAGGTCGGCCAGCAGCCCGGCGACGGGCAGCGGACCCGTCTCCACCGACGACGGCGTCCCCTCGTCCTCGGGCGGGGTGACGTGCGCCGTGAAGGCGTACGCGTTCGCGCCGGCCGGGCGGGCGTCCAGTCGCAGCACGGCGCCGCCGTCGACCGTGAACGGCCCGGACGCGGCGGCGAGCTCGGCGCGCAGCCGTTCCGCGAAGCCGGCGGGCTCCACGTCGCGCACACCGGGCAGCTCGAAACCGTCGCCTTCGCCGTCGTTCTCGAAGAGGACCGTCCAGGTGTCGCCGGGACCCGCGAACTCCTCGGGCGCGACGCCCGCCTGCTCGGCGGCCAGCCGGACGCCCGGGTCGGCCGGGTCTAGCCGGGGGCGCACGAGGGCGACGTAGTCGGTGTCGGCGCCGATGAAGAGGGCCGGGCCGCCCACGGCGATGGGGCTCACAGGCCGTACTCCTTCCAGCGGCGGTCCACCAGCGCCGCCGTGTCCGGGTCCGACTCGACCATGTTCGGCCAGCCGCCGTCCCGGGTGTACCCCTCCTCGGGGAGTTTCCGCGTCGCGTCGATACCCGCCTTGCCGCCCCAGAACTGCTGGTAGGAGGCGTGGTCGAGGTGGTCGACCGGTCCTTCGACGACGGTGAGGTCGCGCGCGTAGTCGGTGTTGCCCAGTGCCCGCCACGAGACCTCGTGCAGGTCGTGGACGTCGCAGTCGGCATCGACGACCACGATCAGCTTGGTCAGCGACATCATGTGCGCACCCCAGATGGCGTGCATCACCTTCTGCGCGTGCTTCGGGTACTTCTTGTCGATCGAGACGATCGCGCAGTTATGGAAACCGCCCGACTCCGGCAGGTGGTAGTCCACGATGTCCGGGACGATGATCTTGAGCAGCGGGAGGAAGAACCTCTCCGTCGCCCGCCCCAGCGGACCGTCCTCGGTCGGCGGCCGGCCCACCACGATCGACTGCAGCAGCGGCCGCTTGCGCATCGTGACGCAGTCGATGGTCAGCGCCGGGAACGGCTCCTGCGGCGTGTAGAAGCCGGTGTGGTCGCCGAAGGGGCCCTCCGGCAGCATCTCCCCCGGCTCCAGCCAGCCCTCCAGCACGACCTCGGCGTTGGCCGGGACCTGCAGTGGGACGGTCTTGCAGTCCACCATCTCGATCCGCTTGCCGGCGACGAAGCCCGCGAACAGGTACTCGTCGATGTCGCCGGGCAGCGGCGCGGTCGAGGCGTACGTCACGGCCGGCGGGCAGCCGAAGGCGATCGCGACCGGCAGCCGCTCACCGCGCCTGGCGGCCACCTGGTAGTGGTTGCGGCTGTCCTTGTGGATCTGCCAGTGCATGCCGATGGTGCGCTTGTCGTGGCGCTGCAGCCGGTAGAGACCGAGGTTGCGCACGCCCGACTCGGGGTCCTTGGTGTGCGTGAGCCCCAGGTTGAAGAACGAGCCGCCGTCCTCGGGCCAGGTGAACAGCGCGGGCAGGGTGTCCAGATCGACGTCGTCGCCGGTGAGGACGACCTCCTGCACCGGCGCGTCCTTCACCTTCTTCGGCGGTACGTGAACCATCGAGCCGAGCTTGCCGAACGCCTCGCGCACACCGACGAAACCGTGCGGCAGCTCCGGCTTGAGCAGCCCGCCGATCTTGTCGCTGATCTCCGCGTAGGACTTGAGGCCCAGCGACTTGAGCAGCCTGCGGTCGGTACCGAAGACGTTCATCGCGAGCGGCATCGCGGAACCGCGCACGTTCTCGAAGAGCAGCGCCGGACCGCCGGCCTTGTTCACCCGGTCGACGATTTCCCCGACCTCGAGATACGGGTCGACTTCGGCCTTGATGCGCTTGAGGTCGCCCTCGCGCTCCAGCGCCCGCAGCAGCGAGCGGAGATCGTCGTAAGCCATGGGGTCCAGTATCCGGTACGCACTAGGCTGGGGCTGTCACGGGGGCCCGCCCAGCGCGGCCCCGAGTTCTTCCCGCAGGGGGTCGGCCATGCCACGGTTGCTGATGTTTCTGGTGCCGCTGGCGCTCAGCGTGTACGCCTTCATCGACTGCCTCTCCACGAACGAGAAGCACATCAAGTACATCCCCAAGCCGCTGTGGGCGATCCTCGTGCTGCTCTTCCCCTTGGTGGGCTCGATCTCCTGGCTGATCGCGGGCAAGGACCGGCAGGCGCTGAACGCCTCGCCCGCCCGCGGCGGCTGGGTCGCGCCCGACGACAACCCCGACTTCCTCAAGTCGCTGCGTGACGAGAACCGGGACAAGGAGCCGGGCGCGGGGCCGGACAACGGCCCCGTGGACGGCGACGACCCCGACAGGCCGAAGTCCTGACGTGGAGATCCGGCTCCTGGTCACCTTCGAGAAAGTCGCGTCCGTCCTCAGCTTCACGCAGGCGGCGGCCGAGTTGAAGTACGCGCAGTCCAGCGTCACCAGCCAGATCCGTTCGTTGGAGAGCTCGCTGGGAACCGAGCTGTTCGACCGCCTCGGCAGCCGTATCCGGCTGACGGAGGCGGGCGAGCGGCTGCTGCCGTACGCCCGCAGGATCATCGAGCTCTCCGACGAGGCGCGCACCGCGGTCGCGGGAGCCGAGGAACCGGCGGGAACGATCAACATCGGCACCATGGAATCGCTCACCTCCTACCGGCTGCCGGAGCTGCTCGAGCTGTTCCACCACCGGTATCCGAAGGTGAGGCTGTCGCTGCGTCCCACGCTCGGCGACGAGACCCGGCAGGCGCTGCGCCAGGGCGTCTACGACATCGGCTTCCTGATGGAGCGGGAGACGGAGCACGCGGGCCTGGAGAGCGAGGTACTCGCCGTGGAGCCGCTGGTGCTGGTGGCCGCCCCCGGTCATCCGCTGGCCGGGGCGAGTGAGCTGGAGACCGCCGACCTGGCGGACGCCCAGCTGGTGGGCACGGAACCGGGCTGCCCGTACCGCGACCTGTTCGAGGGTGAACTGCGTGCCCGGACGGGGACGCCACCGCCGTTCATGGAGTTCGGGACGATCGAGGCGACCAAGCGCGGCGTCGCCGGCGGACTCGGGGTCGCGCTGCTGCCCCGGATGACGGTCCGTGAGGAGCTCGCGTCCGGGGCGCTCGTCGCACTGCCGTGGGAGCCGCCGTTCCGGCTGCGCACGCAGGTGGCGTGGCGGGAGGGGAAGCGGCTGCCGCGGCATGTGCGGTTGTTCATCGACGAGACGATGCGGCTGGTACGGGAGCAGGAGTCGTAGCGGAGCCCCGGGCCACCGTTCGCGGCTGCCGCGGCTGCTTCGTGCGGTTGATCCGCAGCGAGGCGAGCACGATCAGCGGGACGCCCAACGCCTGGACGAGGCCGATGTGGTGTCCGTACACGGCCCAGTCGGCGACCATCGCGACGGCCGGGTAGACGAAGGCCAGCACGGCGATCTTCGCGGTGGCGAGCTTCTGGTACGCCGAGTACATCAGCACGTACATCAGGCAGGTGTGGATCAGTCCGAGCCCGGCCAGCCACGCCCAGCCCGCGCCGAGGCCGCTCGCCGCGGCGAAGTCCGCGAAGGGCAGCAGCAGCGGGATACCGACCAGTACCTGGACCAGCGCGACCAGATGCGGCTTCACCCCGGTGACCCGCTTGGTGATCACGGTGGAGATCGCGTAGAACAACGCGGCCAGCAGCGCGAACCCGAGGCCTGCCAGCGGGCCGGGGTCCGAGGGGCTCACACCGGAGACGAGGACAAGACCGGCGAAGGCGACGCCGAGCCAGCCGAAGGTCGCCGCCGTCAGCCGTTCCCTGAACAGCAGCGCGCCCAGCAGCACCACGTAGAACGGCTGGGTGTGGTAGACGACGGTCGCCAGCGAGATGGACGACTCCTCGTACGCCTCGAAGAGGAACACCCAGTTGAAGACGATGAACACGCCGCCGAGAGCGGCGAGCGCCAGCTTCTTCGCCGTGAAGTTGTGGTCGGTGAAGAATCCGCGCACCAAGCAGTAGGCGCCGAGCGCGAGCGCGCCGAACAGGCAGCGGAAGAAGACGACGTTGAACGGGGAGGCGCCCGACTCGACGACGAAGATGCCGAGGGTTCCGGAGAGCACCATGGCGAAAGTGAGTTCGACGGTGCCACGCCTGGTGGAGTCCGCAGTGGCCTGCGCGGTCTGAGATGTCATGTCTGTGAAGCTACGAGCGCAGGGCGCGGGCGGTCCACGAGCCAGTGGGGCATCCTGCCGATGGGCCCATCGGCGGATCCGATGGGCGCCGCAGCGGAGAGGAGACACATGAGGCACGGCGGGTACGAGGCCTGGCTGGAAACGGCCGTGGCCCAGGCGCGTGCCGGTCTCGCGGAGGGCGGCATCCCTGTGGGCGCCGCCCTGTACGGCGCGGACGGCACGCTGCTGGGCCAGGGCCGCAACCGCCGCGTCCAGGACGGCGATCCGTCGGTGCACGCGGAGACGGCCGCCTTCCGGGCGGCAGGACGGCAGCGCTCCTACCGCGGCACGACGATGGTGACCACGCTGTCGCCGTGCTGGTACTGCAGCGGCCTCGTACGGCAGTTCGGCATCTCGCGGGTGGTGATCGGGGAGGCGGAGACCTTCCACGGCGGCCACGACTGGCTGGCCGAGCACGGCGTCGAGATCGTGTTGCTGAACGACGCCGCGTGCACGGCGATGATGCGCGACTTCGTCGCGGCCAGGCCCGACCTGTGGCACGAGGACATCGGCGACTGATCGGCGCCAGACCGGACCCCTGCGGTAGATCTCCGCGAGCAGCATGGTGCGCTCGGTGGTGGCGGCATCCAGGGTGGCCCGGGCAAGTGGGGCCCCG
>NZ_JBEXRZ010000226.1:0-11695 GCF_040613325.1 Streptomyces sp. NPDC006283
GTCCGTGGACGATCCGGGGCCGCCGGGCAGGGGTTCCAGCTGGTCGAGAGCGAAGGCGGGTTGCAGCGGGGCGAGTTACAGTGCGACGCCCAGAAGAGCGTCGACGGCCCTGGAGACCATCCCGGGCGCGCCCTCGTCCGTGCCGCCCGTGGACTGCTGGAGCGTGGCCCAGCGGTCCACCGCGGCGAGCGCCGTGGGTGCGTCGAGATCCTTGGAGAGAGCCTCGCGGATCTCCTCGACCAGCGCTTCGGCGGAAGGTCCGTCAGGACGGGAGACCGCCGCGCGCCAGCGCGCCAGACGCTCCACCGCGTCCTGGAGCACCGCGTCGGTCCACTCCCAGTCGGCCCGGTAGTGGTGGGAGAGCAGCGCCAGCCTTATGGCGGCGGGGTCGACGCCGTCGCGCCGCAGCTTGGAGACGAAGACGAGGTTGCCCTTGGACTTGGACATCTTCTCGCCGTTGAGGGCGACCATGCCGGCGTGCACGTACGCCTTGGCGAACGGGTGCTCACCGGTGAGCGCCTGGGCGTGCGAGGCGCCCATCTCGTGGTGCGGGAAGGCGAGATCGGAGCCGCCGCCCTGCACGTCGAAGCCCATGCCGAGGTGGTCGAGCGCGATGGCGACACACTCGATGTGCCAGCCGGGCCGGCCGCGGCCGAGCGAGCCGCCGTCCCAGCTCGGCTCGCCCTCACGGGCGGCCATCCACAGCATCGGGTCGAGCGGGTTCTTCTTGCCGGGGCGGTCGGGGTCGCCGCCGCGCTCCGCGGAGAGCAGCCGCATGGCTTCGGCGTCGAGGCGGGAGACTTCGCCGAAGTGCGGGTCGGCCTCGACGGAGAAGTAGACGTCGCCCTCGAGTTCGTAGGCGGCGCCGATGTCGCGGAGCCGCTCGACGAGCGGGACGATCCCCGGTATCGCCTCGACCGCGCCGATGTAGTGCTGCGGCGGCAGCATCCGCAGCGCGGTCATGTCCTCGCGGAACAGGGCGGTCTCACGCTCCGCGAGTGCCGTCCAGTCGTGCCCGTCGCGGATCGCGCGCTCGAGCAAGGGATCGTCCACGTCCGTCACGTTCTGGACGTAGTGAACCTGCCGCTTGGTGTCGAGCCACACGCGCTGCACAAGGTCGAACGCGTTGTAGGTCGCCGCGTGACCCATGTGGGTCGCGTCGTACGGTGTGATGCCGCAGACGTAGATACGGGCGACGGGACCGGGGTCAAGGGTCACCAGACCGTCGGTCGCGGTGTCGTGGATCCGGAGGTCGCGGCCCTTGCCGGGCAGGGCGGGGACCTCAGAAGCGGGCCAGGCATGCATGTCATGAGCCTAACCGGACGGAGCTTCCGCATACGAACCGGATCACCGATCCTGGCCGGTTGGGCGCTCTTGCGCTTCCGGCCGCGCTGTGTCTAGACGGGCGGCCAGGGGATCGCCGGCCAGTCCCCCGACGGCTCCGGATACCTGCCGGACTCGAGGAGCGCCGCCACCCGGTCGCGTACGGCCGCGACCTCGGCCACGGTGAGCAGTTCCGCCAGTCGGGTGGCGAGGGCCCCGCCGTCGGAGAGCGCAGCGCCCAGGGCCGCCAGTGCGGCCGACGCCTCCGCGGGCAGCGGCTCCCCCGCCCACCCCCACAGCAGCGTGCGGAGCTTGTCGTCGACGTTGAAGGTGACCCCGTGGTCGATCGCGTAGAGCGTGCCGTCGGCCGTGGGCAGCAGGTGGCCGCCCTTGCGGTCGCCGTTGTTGATCACCGCGTCGAGCACCGCGAGCCTGCGCAGCCGTACGTCGTCCGCGTGGACGAACAGTGCCGTGCGGCCTTCGCCGACGTCGGCGAAGCCGACCGCCTTCCAGCCGTCCCCCGGCTCCGCTTCGTCGACGAGCGCCAGGAGCGCGGCCTCGGGGTCCGCTTCGATCCACAGCTGGACCATGCCCTCGCCATAGGGACCGTCGCGCAGGACGGTGGGCGGCACCAGCCCCCAGCCGAGTACCTCGGACAGTTCGTACGCCGCCACCTCGCGCTGCGCGAGGGTGCCGTCGGGGAAGTCCCACAGCGGGCGCTCGCCGGCGATGGGCTTGTAGACGCAGTGGACTTCCTCCCCGTCGTGGGAGGCCGTGCAGTACAGCACCGCGTTCGACGCCTCGCGCACCCGTCCGCGGACCGTCAGCTCACCCTTCGTCAGGGTCGCGAGCACGTCGGTCGTGCTCACGCGCCCCGTCGGTATCCGTTCTGCCGCGGGCATACGTGTCCTTCCGGATCCAGGGGCAGGCTGCACAGCGGGCACGGCGGCCGGCCGGCGTTCACCACGTCCAGCGCGCGCTTGGCGAACGCCCTGGCCTGTGCGCCGGTGAGCCGCACGCGAAGCATCGGCGGGCCGTTCTCCTCGTCCTGCAGCAGCCGCTCCTCGGCCTCCGCGAGGTCCTCGTCGGACTCCGCCTCGAGTTCCACGAGCGCCTGCGCCTCGACGATCATGCGCTGTTCCTCGCCGTCCCACGCCAGCGCCATCGTGCCGACGCGGAACTCCTCCTCGACCGGGTTGTCGAGCGGCGCGGTGTCGGAGACGTCTGCGGGGGCGACGGCCGGCACCGGCGCGTTGCCCCCGGTGCGGCGCACGACTTCGTCCAGCAGTTCGTCGATCCGCTCGGCGAGAGCGGCGACCTGCGTCTTCTCCAGAGCGACGCTGGTCACGCGCCCTGCGGCGGAGGCCTGCAGGAAGAACGTACGGCGGCCAGGCAGCCCGACCGTACCGGCCACGAAGCGCTCCGGCGGGTCGTAGAGGAACACCTGACGGGACACGTTCTGTCTCCCTTGGGATCGAAAGGATCGGTCGGTTTCTGCGTCGCATTCCGCGTCGCTTCGCGGGGTGGTCTCTGCGTCGTGCGGGTACTCAGCTTTTCGGCCCGTCCACCCTACTGCGCAAAGCGATCACGGTGCGCCCGCACCACCCCCGACGACCGCGTCGCCGCTTTCGCCCTTCTCCTGGGGTCCTTCCGTGCGGGGTGCCAGGAAGCCCAGCTCCCCGGTGTCGCCGAGGCGCAGCAGGAAAGGCCGGGTACGGGTGTAGCGGATCGCGGTGACGGAGCACGGCTCGACGTGGATGCGCTGGAACAGGTCGAGATGCAGGCCGAGCGCGTCCGCCACCAGGGACTTGATGATGTCCCCGTGCGAGCACATCACAAAGGCGGCGCCCTCGCCGTGCGTCTCGTCGACGCGCGCGTTCCAGTCGCGCACCGCGTCGACCGCCCGGGCCTGCATGGCGCGCATGGACTCGCCGCCGGGGAAGGCCGCCGCGGACGGGTGGTGCTGGACGACCTCCATCAGGGGTTCGTCGGCCAGCTCGTTGAGCTTGCGCCCCGACCAGTCCCCGTAGTGGCACTCGCCGATGCGCTCGTCGGTCTCCATGCGGAGCTCCGGCCGGGCTTCCAGGAGCGGGGCGAGGGTCTCCCGGCAGCGCTCCAGCGGGCTGGACACCACCGCCGCGATCGGCACACCCGCGAGCCGGCCGGGCAGGGCGGCCGCCTGTGCGGCTCCGCGCTCGTCGAGGCGGACCCCTGGTGTCCAGCCGGCGAGCACCCCCTCGGTGTTGGCGGTGGAACGTCCGTGGCGTACGAGGATCAGCGTGGCCATGGGGGCCAGCCTACGTTCAGTGACGGCCGAGCGGGCCGGGGGTGTGCTCGGGGCGCAGGCAGGGAAGAATGCGCGCCGTGATTGTGGACTGTGCCATTTACCGAGACGGACGCCGCACCGAGGGGCCGTCCGACTTCTCCGACGCCCTCGACGAGGCACGGGCCACCGGTGACGCGTTCCTGTGGATCGGGCTGCACGAGCCGACGGCGGACGAGTTCGAGCATGTCTCCGACGAGTTCGCGCTGCACCCGCTCGCCGTCGAGGACGCGCTCAAGGCGCATCAGCGGCCCAAGCTCGAGGTGTACGACGACTCGCTGTTCGTCGTACTCAAACCCGTGGTGTACGAGCCGGAGAGCGACTCCGTCACCACGGGCGAGCTGATGGTCTTCATAGGCGACTCGTTCGTGGTGACCGTCCGGCACGGCGAGGGCGCCCCGCTGCACGACGTACGCGAACGGCTGGAGGCCGAGCCCGCCGTGCTGCGGCACGGGCCGACGGCGGTGCTCTACGCGATCAGCGACGCGATCGTCGACCACTACATCGACGTCGCAGCCGAGCTCCAGGTGGACCTCGAGGAGATGGAGACCGAGGTCTTCGAACCGGCTCGCCGGGACGCGAAGAACACCGCGGCGCGGATCTACACCTTCAAGCGGCAGGTGCTCGAGTTCCGCCGCGCGGCCGGGCCGTTGGCGGCGCCGATGACGCGGCTGGCCGGCGCGGGTGTGCCGTTCGTCCATGAGCATGCGCAGCCGTTCTTCCGCGATGTGAGCGACCACCTGACGCGGGCGAACGAGCAGGTGGAGGGGCTGGACCGGCTGCTGTCGGACATTCTTTCCGCCCATCTCGCGCAGATGGGCGTCCGGCAGAACGACGACATGCGCAAGATCTCGGCGTGGGCGGCCATGGCGGCCGTGCCGACGATGGTCGCGGGGATCTACGGCATGAACTTCGAGTACATGTGGGAACTGAAGCAGCCGTGGGCGTATCCGGCGACGGTGCTGCTCATGGCGGGCGCGGTCGTCGGGCTGTACCGGCTGTTCAAACGGCGCGGCTGGCTCTGACACCGCTGAGCCCAGGCCCGGGCCCCCTCCGAAGCCGCGCTCGCCTCGCTTGTCGCGGGGGTCGCCGGGCCCAGGTAGGCGCTCAGTTCGGGTCGGGCCGGCAGACCGGGGAGGTCCAGCCGGCGCCAGCCACGGGCGAACGCCGGCGGCCGGGCCTGCCCCTCGACCATGTAGGCGACCGGTCGTTCGTCCGCGAGTGCGGCAAGGCCCGCCCGGGTGATGCTGCCGTCGTGGCCGCCGGCCTGGCGAGAGGCGCAGCCGGTGCGGAAGGCGACCCGCGGCGCCTCCACCCCGCTGATCATACAGGGAGCGCGAACGCCGTGCCGCTGCAGCTCGGCGGCGATCCGGTCGAATGCCTCCCGGTTCTCCCGGCTGCGGTCCACCGCGCCGTGCAGCACGGAGTACTGGATCGCCAGGTGACCGGCCAGCGCCAGGGCGAGAACTGTCACGACCAGCGCACGCGGTCGCAGTGCCTGGGCGATCCCCCTGAGGCACACCGCGGCCGGCAGCGCGAGCAGCGCGTAGGCGGGCAGCAGGAATCGGGGCGCGGCGTATCCGATCAGCAGCAGATACGGCACCGCCAGCGACAGTCCCGCCAGCGTCGGCACCAGGACGGCCGAGGGGCGGACCGCGCAGGGGCGGTCCAGGGGGTCGTCCCGTAGACGTGCGGCGATCACGACGCCCCCGGCGACCAGCAGCGGAAGGACGAACCACCACAGGGCGGTGACCGGCCGCCGCCACGCCACGTCGCAGGGCCGGCACAGCGTCCGGCCGTCCAGCGCACGGATCTGGTCGTCGACGGCCAGGTTCAGGCCGAGGTGGCCCTGGATCTCGCTGGCGCGGCTCAGGCGGGTGGCGAGCCCGCCATAACCGGTGTAGGCCTCGATGATCCACGGGGCGCAGCCGGCGGCCGCTCCCGCCGCGAGCGCGGCCAGCAGGACCGGCCGCCGGCCCGTCCGTGACATCACGGCGACGACGGCGAGCGGCGCGAGGAGCCAGAAGGCGTCCGTCGGCCGCATGAGCGCGACGAACGCCACGCCCGCACCGGCGCCCAGCAGGCAGACGCGGTCGGACCGGTCGCGCGCGGCCCGCAGGAAGCAGCCGACGGTGGACAGCGCCCCGAGTGCGACCCACAGGTTGGGCATGACCTGCGGACCGTAGAACACGGTGACCCAGAGTCCGGCGAACAGCGCTCCTGCGAGGGCGACCACGCGGGCGGGCAGGAGTCTTGGCCACACCGCGAGCGCCAGGAACAGTCCGGCGCCCGACAGCAGGGCCAGGTAGACGCGGAGCGCTGCGACGGAGGAGGTCAGGGCCGTCAGCGGCGCGACGAGGAAGGTGATGCCGCGGGCGCGCGGCGCGCTGAAGAAGGCCGGTTCGGAGCCGGGTGTGACCTGGCTGACGTAAACGGTCTCGTCCCAGCCGAGACTCGTCCCCCGGACGGCCAGGGCCAGCTGGACGAGGGTGTACACGACGGCCACGGCGGCGATCCACCGCAGGCCGCCCGTGGTGACGGTCTCCGCGCCGGGTCCGCGGCGGGTGCGGGGGCCTGGCCGGAGCGGTGTCAGGCCCGGGATCTGTGCCATGTCAGAAGGCGGGTGCCGTGGTGGCGGGACCGTCGAGGGCCCCGCGACGCTCCGGCATCCTGAGGTCGGCCATGCGGCGCCACCCGCCGAGGCGCTCGTACGCGTACTTCGCGTGGATACCGGCCGCCAGCACGGCCGACCTGGCCTTCGACCAGTGCAGCGCCCGGCCCATGTGCGCCATGACGGCAAGGCTCACATCACGGTGGACCCGGATCTCGGCGAGTGCGGCCTCGCGCAGCACACGCCGGATGGTGGGTCCGTGTCCGGCGGCGGCGAGACGGAGCAACTCCTCGTGGCAGTAGGCCAGGTGGTTTTCCTCGTCCTCGCGGATCATGCGGACGGCCGTGCCGAGCTCCGGATGTTCCCCGAAATATCTGACCAGCAGCTCCATCTGATCGGCCGCCCGCTGCTCGGTCACCCGGCTGTGCGAGAGGTAGACCACGATGTCCTGCTCGGTCAGCGGTTCGTCGCGGCGCAGCTTCTCGTGGGCGAGGCCGATGCCCCGCTGCTCCAGCAGCATCGTGTAGTCGGTCGCGCGCGGCACGGGCACCGGGTCCAACTGCCGCTTCCTGAGCAGCGCGTTGAACAGACGGCCGTGCTTGTCCTCGTCGGCGCCGTGCCGGGTGATCTTCGGGGCGAGCTCACGCATGCTCTCGGGCACGAGGGCGGCGATCCGGCCGTTCTCCCAGCCTCCCTGGGCCTCACCACTGGCGGCGATGGAGCAGAAGAGCTGGAACGAGTCGTCGCAGTCGACGATCTCCTGGAAGAGACTCCGGGCCGAGAGCATGTCTGCCACCTCCGTCTGGGCCTTGGGGACATCCGCAAAGAACGAGTCAAATGCGAGACGCCCGGGCGGGCAACAGGAGGCTTTGACGGCTGCACCGAACGGACGAGAGGCCGGCGGCACACGCCAGTAACCGCCGGGGCCGTCGCGCGTTGTACCGCGTGACGGCCGTGGCGGGGAAGACCCCCGAGCCCCCACCACGGCCGCAGACTTCTCAGGACCTGCTCAGGCGAGGCCCGCCCGCTCCAGCGCGTCGGTGCCGGCCCGCAGCGCGGTGATCCGCTCTTCGAGTGTGAAGCCGGCCGGAGCGAGGGTGAGCGTGGTGACACCGGCAGCGGCGTAGGCCTGCATCCGGTCGGCGATCCGCTCCACGGAACCGAGCAGCGCGGTCTGGTCGATCAGCTGGTGCGGGACCGCGGCCGCCGCGCCGGCCTTGTCGCCGTCGAGGTACTTGTCCTGGATCTCGGCGGCCTCCTTCTCGTAACCCATGCGCTGCGCGAGCTGGTTGTAGAAGTTCTGCTTGCGGCTGCCCATGCCGCCGACGTACAGCGCGGTGTACGGCCGGAACATGTCCGCCAGGCCGTTCACGTCGTCGCCGACCGCGAGGGGCAGGGTCGGGCACACGTCAAACCCTTCCATCGTCTTCCCGGCCTTCTCGCGGCCCGTGCGGATGTGCCGGAGCGCGGTGTCCTCGATGTGGTCGGCAGAGGGGAAGATCAGCAGGGCGCCGTCGGCGATCTCACCGGTCTGCTCGAGGTTCTTGGGGCCGATCGCCGCGATGTAGAGCGGGATGTGCTCACGCTGCGGGTGGACCGTGAGCTTGATGGGCTTGCCGGGGCCGTCGGGCAGCGGCAGCGTCCAGTGCTCGCCCTGGTAGGAGAGACGTTCGCGGGACATGGCCTTGCGCACGATCTCGACGTACTCGCGGGTGCGGGCGAGCGGCTTGTCGAACTTGACGCCGTACCAGCCCTCGGAGACCTGCGGTCCCGAGACGCCGAGGCCCAGGCGGAAGCGACCTCCGGACAGCGAGTCGAGGGTCGCCGCGGTCATCGCGGTCATCGCGGGCTGGCGGGCCGGGATCTGCAGGATCGCGGAGCCGACGTCGATGCGCTCGGTCTGGGCGGCGACCCAGCTGAGCACCGTGGGGGCGTCGGAGCCGTACGCCTCCGCGGCCCAGCAGACGTCGTAGCCGAGCCTGTCGGCCTCCTGCGCGACGGCGAGGTTGTCGCCGTCCATGCCCGCGCCCCAGTAGCCGAGGTTGATGCCGAGCCGCATAACCGCTCCCTCTTACTGATCAGTAACGTGCCTGTGCCGGGGACTCTAGCGCGGGCGCGGACGATCCGGCAGGGGGAGGTTGTCCACAGGGTCTCTCCGCGTACGGCCCTGGCCAGTAATCTCAGCGCCCATGGAGCAGAGGCATCTCGGCCGTACCGGCCTGCGCGTGTCCCGGATCGGACTCGGCACCCTGACATGGGGCCGGGACACCGACGAGCACGACGCCGCCGACCAGTTGAAGCTCTTCTGGGAGGCGGGCGGCACGCTGGTCGACACCGCGGATGTGTACGGCGGCGGGGAAGCGGAGTATCTGCTCGGGCAGCTGGTCGAACGGCTGGTGCCGCGCAGCGACCTGGTCATAGCGACCAAGGCCGGCAGCGTGCCGGACCCGGACCGCCGCTTCGACGGCTCGCGCGGTCATCTGCTCGCCGCGCTGGACGCGTCGCTGTCGCGGCTCGGGACGGACTACGTGGACCTGTGGCAGGTCCACGCCTTCGACCCGGACACACCCCTGGACGAGACGCTGCAGGCCCTGGACATCGCGGTCAGCAGCGGGCGGGCGCGGTACGCCGGCGTGTCGAACTTCTGCGGATGGCAGCTGGCCAAGGCGGCGACCTGGCAGCTGGCCGCTCCGGGGGTGCGCACACGGCTCGCGAGCACGCAGATGGAGTACTCGCTGCTGCAGCGGGGTGTGGAGCGGGAGGCCCTGCCCGCGGCACTCGACCTCGGCGTGGGGCTGCTGCCTTCGTCGCCGCTGGGGCGCGGGGTGCTCACCGGAAAGTACCGGACGGCCACGCCGGCCGACTCCAGGGGCGCCTCGGAACAGATGGCGCCGTTCGTGGAGCCGTACCTGGACGAGGCCGCGAGCCGCATCGTGGACGCGGTCGCCACAGCGGCGGACGGCCTCGCGGCCACACCGCTGGAGGTGGCGCTGGCGTGGGTGCGCGACCGGCCGGGGGTGGCCGCCCCCATCGTCGGCGCACGCAACGCGCAGCAGCTCGCGGCCGCGTTGTCAGTGGAGGCGCTTAGTCTTCCTGACGAGATCTGCCGGGCGCTCGACGATGTGTCGGCGCCGGTGCACCACTATCCGGACCAGGACTGGAGCACGCTGTGACCGCGTCTTCCCGGGGCACGCCCCCCGGTTCCCCGGCCGAGCCCGACTCCGTCGGCCTCACCCCGCCGCCACCCGCCGACCCGGCTGCCACGGGGGCGGAGGACGGGCTGGCCGCGAAAGACGCCACGGAGGATGCGGCGGAGCACGGCCCGGTGAGCGACGCCGAGGGCGCCGCCGACGCGGCTCATGCGGCCGACGACGCGGGCGTGGCCGGCGCCGAATCGGCGGAGCACGGCCCCGTGAGCGACGCCGGCGCAGCGGGCGTGGGCGACAGCCGCGCTGCCGGCGAAGCAGAGGCCGCGGGCGGGAGTCACGCTCCGGACAACGGCGCCGAAGGGGCCGCGGCCCAGGGTGGGGAGGTCAGTGAGGTCGAGGCCGAGATCGCCGCGCAGAAGGCGTTGCGGGCTCGGATCGAGCAGCGGAAGGCCGAGAAGGGCGGGCCTCTGCCCAGCGGGGGGAAGCTGAGCGGCAAGGCCGCGGATCTACTCGCCGCCGTCCGGGCAGTCGAGAGCGGCGAGAAGGACGCGGCGCACTTCGGGTCGCCCGCTCCACAGCCCCGGCGCGCCGCTCCTGTCGCCACGCCGCCGGTCCGGGTCGCGAAGGCGGCCGAGCCGGCCGCTGTCGCCGTGACGTCGCAGGCCGTCGCCGCCGTGCGGGCGGTGCTCACGAAGGGCGGGGCGCCGGAATCCCTCGCGGCGCAGGTCGCGGAGGTCCTCGGCGAGCCGGCCGCTGACCTGCTCGCCGAGGACCCCTGGCAGCTGCTGTCCGTGCCCGGCGTACGACCCGAGCAGGCGGACGGCTTCGCCCGCGCGCTGCTAGGCGGGGACGCCGGCCCCGGCGACGAGCGGCGGACGTCGGCGCTCGTGCTCTGGCTTCTGGAGCGCGCCGCGCTCCAGGGGCACACGGCCCTCGAGGCCCCGGCCGTACGTTCCGCGCTCGCCGAGCGGTCCGTGCCGGACCCGGACGAGGCCGTGCAGCAGGCCGTCGCCGACGGTGCCGTTCTGGTCTTCCAGGACGGCTTGCAGGAGGGCGCGGAGGAAGAGGGGGGCACGGAGGCCGTACAGGTCCTGCTCGGCCTCGACCGGTACGCGATGGCGGAGGAGAGCCTTGCGGACGGGCTGGCCCGGCTGGTCAGGACCGGCCCGGCCGATGCCTGGGACGGGCCCGAGCTCGTCCGGGCAGCCGGGGGGCACGGCCTGGTCGTGCACACGGGCGGCGAGGCGGCGCGGGCAGAGCCCGTCGCCCTCGTGGAAACGGCCCGGGGGCTGGGCCTTCGGGCCGCCGTTGCGGTGCACGGCGAGAACGGCCGCCGCAGGCTGGGCCCGGACGTCGACGCGATGACCGTCGCCGCGCTGCTCGCGGGCACCGCCGGTCCCGGCCGGGACGAGGACGGCGCGTTCGCGCTGGACCTGCTGGTCGTACTGGACGCACCGCAGCTCGACGTCGAGACCGCGGCAATGCTGGTGGAGTCGATGCCGGACGGCAGCCGGCTGGTGCTCAGCGGCGACCCCGGTGTGCTGGGCGGTGCCGGAGCGGGCCGGGTGTTCGCGGACGTGTCGGCCGCCCGGGTGTGCCCGCAGATCGCGTCCCGCACGCCCGATCCCGGGCCGATCGGCGAGCTGGTGTCGGGCGTCGGCATCGGAGAGCTGAACCAGGTGGCCGCCCCCGGCAAGGAGATCGTGATCGTCCCGGTGCGGGACGCCGACGAGGCCGTGCACCGTACGGTCCAGCTGGTCGCCGACTCGGTGCCGCGGGCCATCGGGGTGCCGGCCGGGCAGACCCAGGTGATCACCGTGGGCCACGGTGGATCCGCGGGCACCCGCGCGCTCAACGCCGCCCTGAAACAGCGCCTCAACCCGGGCGACGGCCGTTTCGCCGGCTTCGACCCGGGCGACCGGGTCGCCTACGCGCAGGCCCTCGGCCGGACGCTGACCGGAACGGTCGTCTCCGCGGGCACCGACGGCCTGCATCTCGACTGCGACGGCATCAACGTCGTGGTGCCCAGGGACCGCGTCGAATCGGTACTGCGTCACGGCTGGGCGATGACCGCACATCAGGCGGCCGGGATGCGGTGGCCGGCGGTGGTCGTCGTCCTGCCGGGGGACGCCGCTCAGGGGCTGAGCAGACCTTGGGTGTACACCGCGTTCGGCCGCGCCGAGCGGCACCTGTCGGCCCTGGGTCATCTCCATGGCGAAGTCGTCCGCGATCTCCAGCAGCGTCGGGCGACCCTCCAGCTCGCACAGCCAGGCCGGCGGCAGCGCCGTC
>NZ_JBEXRZ010000227.1:0-11638 GCF_040613325.1 Streptomyces sp. NPDC006283
ACCACGTCGACCTTGCTGCGCAGCGGAGGCAGCGCCCGTATCAACCGCCCGCGGCGCTCGGTGCTTCCCAGCACCGCGACCGGCACGATCGGGGCGCCGCCGCGCACCGCGAAGTATGCGAGCCCGGCGCGCAGTGAGGCGAAGTCGCCCTCGCCTCTGGTGCCCTCCGGGAAGATGCCGAGGACGCCGCCGTTCTCCAGCACACCGAGCGCGCTGGTGATGGCGGCGCGGTCGGCGGTCGTGCGGTCCACCTTGAGCTGCCCGATCCCGGTCAGGAACGGGTCCAGAGGACCGACGAACGCCTCCTTCTTGATCAGGAAGTGGACGGGCCGGGGCGCGGTGCCCATGAGCATCGGCCCGTCGATGTTGTGCGAGTGGTTCACCGCGAGGATGACCGGCCCGGCGGCCGGGACCTGCCACGCGCCCAGTACACGCGGCTTCCACAGCCCGTACATCAACCCGATGCCGATGCCCCGCCCGACGGCCGCGCCCTTCTGCGAGGGTACGGTCACTTGACGGCCCGCTTCTCCTCAACGAGGGTCACGACGCACTCGATGACCTGCTGAAGGGTGAGGTCGGTGGTGTCGACCTCGACCGCGTCGTCCGCCTTCGCGAGCGGCGAGGTCTTACGGCTGGAGTCGGCCGCGTCCCGCTTGATCAGGGCCTCGCGGGTGGCCGAGACGTCCGAGCCCTTGAGCTCGCCGCTGCGGCGGGCGGCACGGGCCTCGGGGGACGCGGTCAGGAAGATCTTCAGGTCGGCGTCGGGCAGCACGGTGGTGCCGATGTCCCTGCCTTCGACGACGATCCCCTTCTCCGCGGCCGCGGCGATGGAACGCTGCAGCTCGGTGATCAGGGTGCGCACCTCGGCGACGGCGCTGACCGCGCTGACCTTGGAGGTGACCTCCTGCTCACGGATGGGACCGGAGGCGTCGAGGCCGTCGACGGTGATCGTCGGCTTGGCCGGGTCGGTGCCGGACTCGATCACGGGCTTACCGGCTGCGCTGGCGATCGCGGCGGGGTCGGACACGTCGATGCCGTTGCTGATCATCCACCAGGTGATCGCTCGGTACTGCGCGCCGGTGTCGAGGTAGCTCAGGCCCAGCGCGGACGCGACGGCCTTGGAGGTGCTCGACTTGCCCGTGCCGGAGGGGCCATCGATGGCGACGATCACGGATTCCACGGTGTCGGACACCTTCCAGGTCGGTGGGAGTGGGTGGGCGGGAGCGCCGAATCACCCAGCACAAGGTTACCGAGTGCGGAACACCGCTTCTGCACCCCTCCGCCGAGGCCGGTCCCAGGGGCCGCCGGGCCCCTTTCGCAGGGGCGCCTCGGGACGGCGGTCGGGCGCTGCGCGAAGGCTGCACCCGACCGTCGGCCGCCGGCCAAGGCAGCTACCGGCGTCGTCGGCTACTGGCGGATCGACCAGCCCCGCTCCCGCAGGGCCGCCGTCAGGACCGTCGCCGCCGTGGGTTCGACCATGAGCTGGACCAGACCCGCCTGCTGCCCCGTCGCGTGCTCGATGCGGACGTCCTCGACGTTCACGCCGGCGCGACCGGCGTCCGCGAAGATGCGGGCCAGTTCGCCGGGCTGGTCGCTGATCAGCACCGCGACGACCTCGTACGCCGCCGGCGCCGCGCCGTGCTTGCCGGGTACCCGCACCCGGCCCGCGTTGCCACGGCGCAGGACGTCCTCGATCCCCTCGGCGCCGTCCTGGCGCTTGGACTCGTCGGCGGACTGCAGGGACCTGAGCGCACGGACCGTCTCGTCGAGGTCGGCAGCCACTCCGGCCAGCACATCGGCCACCGGGCCCGGGTTGGCGGACAGGATCTCCACCCACATCCGGGGGTCGGAAGCCGCGATACGGGTCACGTCCCGGATGCCCTGCCCGCAGAGCCGTACCGCGGTGTCGTCGGCGTCCTCGAGCCGCGCCGCGACCATCGAGGAGATGAGCTGCGGCGTGTGGGAGACGAGAGCGACCGCCTTGTCGTGGGCGTCGGCGTCCATCACGACGGGGACGGCCCGGCACAGGGCGACGAGCTCCAGCGCGAGGTTGAGGACCTCGGTGTCCGTGTCGCGGGTGGGTGTCAGCACCCACGGCCTGCCCTCGAAGAGGTCGGCGGTGGCCGCCAGGGGGCCGGAGCGTTCCTTGCCGGACATCGGATGGGTCCCGATGTAGCCGGACAGGTCGATGCCGAGCGCCTCGAGCTCCCGCCGCGGGCCGCCCTTGACGCTGGCGACGTCGAGGTAGCCGCGGGCGACGCCGGCACGCATGGCGTCGGCCAGCGTCGTGGCGACGTGCGCCGGCGGCACGGCGACGACGGCCAGGTCGACGCGCCCCTCCGGCTGCTCCTCCGTGCCCGCGCCGAGCGCGGCGGCGGTACGGGCCCGCTCCGGATCGTGGTCCGCGAGGTGCACGGCGACCCCGCGGCCCGCGAGGGCCAGCGCCGCGGACGTGCCGATCAGTCCGGTTCCGATGACGAGCGCGCTTCTCACTGGGCGATGTCCTTGCGAAGGGCGGCTGCGGCGCCGAGGTAGACGTGGGCGATCTCCGCCTTGGGCAGGTCGGACTCGACATGGGCGAGTATGCGCACCACCCGAGGCATGGCGCCGGCGATGTCCAGTTCCTGCGCGCAGATCAGCGGCACGTCGACGATGCCGAGCTTGCGCGCCGCGGCGGCCGGGAAGTCGCTGTGGAGGTCGGGGGTGGCCGTGAACCAGACGCTGATCAGATCGTCGGGGACCAGGCCGTTGCGCTCCAAAACGGCGGTGAGCAGCTCGCTGACCTGCTCGTCCATGTGTCCGGCGTCGTCCCTTTCCAGCTGGACGGCTCCACGGACCGCTCGTACCGCCACGTCGTGCTCCTTAGTGCTCACCTGAGTGTTTGCCAGTGCCTGCCTGCGCGGGTGCTCCGGGTTTCAGCGTAGTCAGCGCGCGGCAGGACGGCCGCGGCGACCGCCCTGCGAGACGGGGCGGGCAGCGGCCCGCCGTGTCTGCGTTACAACTGGGCCCATGATCTTCCATGTCGTACCCGCGGCCGATTGGACCGCCGCCCCCGAGCGGCCGTACGCCCCCGCATCGCTGGCCGCCGAGGGCTTTGTGCACTGCTCCGCCGACGAAGCCTCGGCGCTGGCCGTCGCGGACGCGTACTACCGCGAGGTGCCGGAGCTGCTGGTTCTCGTCATCGACGAGGCAGGTTTGGGGGCCGAGGTCCGCCGGGAGGGGACCGGGGGGCGGTTCCCTCATGTCCACGGGCCCGTGGAGCGGTCGGCGGTCCGGGCCGTGATGACGGTCCGCCGGGACGCGGAGGGCCGTCCTCATCGGCTCATCCCCTGGAACTGAGGGGGCGCACACCCGGTCGGCGGGCGGACACACTGCCCGGGTACTTCTTCTCCGCCGCTTCCCGGGTCAGGATGCTCGTGCCCGAGCGGATCGGGTTCCCGAGCTTGAGGAGACTGCCATGAGCACCCACCGGCGGACGGTCCTGGCGGCGGGCGCGGCGGGCGCCGCCGCCCTGGTGACGGGTTGCGGGGGCGGAGACGGTGGCGGGGACGCCCCGGCCACGCAGCCGCGGAGCACACAAGGGCGGGACGGCTCGCCCTCCCCCGCGGGCGAGGAACTCGCCACCACCGCCGACATCCCGGTCGGCGGCGGCAAGATCTTCGCCGACAGGAAAGTTGTCGTCACCCAGCCGAAGGCGGGTGAGTTCAAGGCGTTCTCCGCGGTCTGCTCACATCAGGGGTGCACGGTGGGGAACGTGACCGACGGCACGATCAACTGCACGTGCCACCACAGCAAGTTCAAGATCGCCGACGGCTCCGTCGTCGAGGGTCCGGCGACGAAGCCGCTGCCGCCGGAGCAGATCACCGTCTCGGGGGACTCGATCCGGCTGACGTAGTCCGAGGAGCCCGGGGCTCGTCACGTACCCTCTCGCGCATGAACCCCGAGACACTCGTACGCGACCACACGGTCTACTCCTGTGTCATGGGGTCGCGCGCCTTCGGGCTGGCCACCGACGACAGCGACACCGACCGGCGCGGGGTGTTCCTGGCTCCCACGCGGCTCTTCTGGGGGTTCGAGAAGCCGCCCACGCACATCGACGGTCCGGCCGAGGAGCAGTTCTCCTGGGAGCTGGAACGCTTCCTGGAGCTGGCTCTGCGCGCCAACCCGAACGTCCTGGAGTGCCTGCACTCCCCCCTCGTCGAGCACGTCGACGACACCGGCCGCGAACTGCTGTCCCTGCGCGGGGCGTTCCTGTCCCGCCGGGCGCACGAGACGTTCGTCCGGTACGCGACCGGCCAGCGCAGGAAGCTGGAGGCGGACGTGCGGCAGCACGGCGCGCCGCGGTGGAAGCACGCGATGCATCTGCTGCGGCTGCTGGCCAGTTGCCGTGACCTGCTGCGCACGGGTGAGCTGGTCATCGATGTGGGCGCGGACCGCGAACGGCTGCTGGAGGTCAAGCGCGGCGAGATGCGGTGGGAGCGGGTGGAGTCGTGGATGACCCGCCTCGCCGAAGAGGCGCACGCGGCAACCCTGGGTTCCCCCCTCCCTCCGGAACCGGACCGGGCCCGCGTGCAGGACTTCCTGGTGAGGACCCGGAGGGCGTCGGCCGGCTGAGTTCAAGCGTCCCAGAGCGCCCCCAGCGTCACGAGCTCCCCCCGGTACTCGATCCGGTCCGCCCACTGGCTGGGCCATGCCCCGGCCCCCAGGTGGGCGCCCGCGAAGGCGCCGGCGAGGCAGGCGATGGAGTCCGAGTCGCCCTTGGTGCACGCGGCACGGCGCAGGGCCGTCAGGGGTTCCTCGGGGAACATCAGGAAGCACAGCAGGCCCGTCGCGAGCGCCTCCTCCGCGATCCAGCCGTCGCCGGTGGCCAGACAGGGGTCGAGCTCCGGCTCCGGCGCGCGCAGCGCCGCGGTCAGCCGTTCCAGGATCTGCAGGCATTCGTCCCAGCCGCGCGCGATGAACGCCTCAGGTGTCGGGTCGTGCGCATACGTCCACAGGTCTCCGAGCCAACGGTGCAGATAGCGGCTGCGGTTCTCGTACGCGTACGAGCGCAGCTGTCCCACCAGTCCGGTCGGTTCGGCGCCCTGCGCCAGCAGGTACACCGCGCGGGCGGTGAGGTCGCTCGCGGCGAGCGCCGTCGGGTGGCCGTGGGTGAGTGCGGCCTGCAACTGCGCTGCGCCGGCGCGCTGTTCCTCGCTCAGTCCCGGGACGAGGCCGACGGGCGCGACACGCATGTTGGCTCCGCAGCCCTTGGAGTCGATCTGGCTGGCTTCCTGCCAGGGCCGGTCGCTGTCGAGTTTCTGGCAGGCGACGAGGCAGGTGCGGCCGGGGGCCCGGTTGTTCTCCGGCGAGTGGTACCAGTCGACGAACTCGTCGCGCACCGGCCGGACGAGCCGGGACGCGACGAGCAGGCCTCGGGACATCGCCGTACGGATGCCGCGCGCGAGGGCGAGCGTCATCTGGGTGTCGTCGGTGACGATCGCCGGCGTGGGCAGCTCCATCTGCCGCCACGGCCCGCACTTGGCCAGGATGGACGGCACGTCGTTGAACTCGGTCGGGAAGCCGAGCGCGTCGCCGAGCGCGAGCCCGGTCAGCGAGCCGGTGGCTGCCTGCTTGGTGATGGTCCTGGTGCTCCTCGTAGTGGTCATGTCTGCTGCCGTCCCTCCGGTCGCAGGAGTGGTGGGTGCAGGGCGGACGCGGCTCCCGCCCGGTAGAGCGCGGCGGGTTTCCCTCGACCGCCGGTGCGGCGCGGCTCGCCCTCGACGGCCTCGACGAAGCCGGGGGTGGCGAGGACCTTGCGCCGGAAGTTGGGACGGTCGAGTTCGACGCCCCAGACGGTCTCGTACACCTGCTGGAGCTCGCCGAGCGTGAATTCGCTCGGACAGAAGGCGGTGGCGAGACAGGTGTATTCGAGCTTGGCCCCGATGCGGTCCCGCGCGTCGGCGAGGATCCGGTCGTGGTCGAAGGCGAGCGGAGCGAGACGGGGGTCCCCCCGGCCGAGGTCCGAGGGAGGTGCGGCCGCCGGCAGCGGCGTCCACCGGGCACGCGCGGCGTCGCCGCCGCCGCGCGGCTCCGGCAGGTCCGGTACGAGCGCGGTGTAGGCGACGGAGACGACCCGCATCCTGGGGTCGCGGTCGGGGTCGCTGTACGTGCGCAGCTGTTCGAGGTGGAGGTCGGCGGCGGTCTGCTCCGTCAGGCCGGTCTCCTCGGCCAGTTCACGGCGGGCGGCCTGTTCGGCGGACTCCCTGGCCAGCAGGAAGCCGCCCGGCAGCGCCCAGACGCCCCGGTAGGGCTCCTGCCCGCGTTCGACGAGCAGGACCTGCAGCCGGCCCTCCCGAACGGTGAAGACGGCGAGGTCGACGGTGACGGCGAAGGGTTCGAAGGCGTACGGGTCGTAGCCCGCCGGGCGTGTCGCGCTCATGGTGTCTCCGGAAGAGGGTCGGCGAGGTCCCAGCCTTCGCCGATGAGTGCGTCGACGGCTGCGACGGCGGTGGCGAGCCGCCGCTCGTGCGGTCCGGTGAGTTCGACGGTGCGGCGGCCGGTGCGGGCCAGTTCCTCCCGGAAGCGGCCGGTCATCCAGGGCCGCAGGTGCTCTCCGTCGCGCAGGCCGTCGTCCTCGAAGCCGACGCCGGTGTGGTCGGTGAGCAGCCACAGGTGCTGTCTGCGGGGTTCGTGCGCGGCGGGGTAGAGGCCGCCCATGTAGCGCTCGTGCCAGATGGTGGTGGCGAAGGCGTCGGTGTCGCAGAAGACGACGGGCGACCCGGCCCGCGCCGCCTCCTCCTCCAGCTGTGCTTGCCGCCGTGCGATGAGCGGGAACTCCTTCGACGCGAACGTGACCTCTTCCCAGCTCGCGCCCGGGTGCAGTGTGCGCAGGGCGGTCAGCTTGTGCTCGCTGAACTCCCGCCCGTACTCCGGCACGTAGCGGGTCCGTGCCCATACCCCGCCGCGCCGCCGGTAGTGCTCGGCGAGGGCCCAGGCCATCGTGGTGGTGCCGGTGGACTCGGCGCCGAGGACGACCACGCGGCGGGCGAGCGCGGCGCGCACCGGCGGCTCGAGGAAGTCCCAGCAGCCGACGGGGTCCTTGCGCACGGCGGTCCCGGAGACGGGGAAGACACTGCGGCCGGGATCGACGCAGACGGACTCGGCGCCGAAGCGGCGGCCCAGCTCCTCTCCGTACGCCTCGGAGGTGAAGACGGCGTCCACGCGTCCGGGCACAGCGGCGCGGAAGACGGCCATGTGCGCGTCCCAGACGGCGGGGTCGTTCACGTCGACGGGGATGTCGTCGACCGTGCCGACGACCCGTACTCCAGGGTGCACTTCGCGCATCCACGCCACGCGGTCCTCGAGCGACAGCGACTCCACCGAGGCGGCGCACACGAGGACGGTGAGGCGCTCGCAGCGGTCGGCCGCGGTCCGTACGAGATGGTGGTGACCCGCGTGCGGCGGATAGAACTTGCCCAGCACCAGGCCGTGTCCGTAGCGCTTCATGCGCTCACCCCCACGGCGTCCGGCTGTCGTGCGGACACGTCGCGGGACCAGTTGCGCAGGCCGAGTACGCACAGGGTCATGAAGCCGACGTAGAGCAGGGAGGTGAGGTAGAGCTCCTTGTACGCGTACAGCGGTACGTACACCACGTCGGCGGCGATCCACAGCCACCACGACTCGACGCGCTTGCGGCACTGGCCGTAGGTCGCCATCAGGGACAGGGCGGTGGTCAGCGCGTCCCAGAAGGGGACGGTCGAGTCGGTACCCCGGTCGAGGAGAACGGTCAGCGCGAGGGTCCCCACCACCCCCGCCGCGAGCAGCCAGGTCCACTCGGTGCGGGTGGTGCGTCGCACCGGCAGAACGGCAGAGCCTGGGCCACCCCCGTGGGTCCAGGTCCACCAGCCGTACACGGCGAGGGTGATGAAGACGACCTGCAGGCCTGCGTCGGCGTACAGGCCCGCTTGAGTGAAGAGCAGGATGAAGAAGACGTTGTTCGCGATGCCGATCGGCCAGTTGGCCATGTGCTGACGCGCTACGAGCCATACGCAGAGGGCACCGCTGCCGAAGCCGAGGAACTCGGTCCAGCTCACCGGGGTTTCGAGCACGGTGAACAGGGGCTGCTGCAGGGGCTGAAGAAAATCCGCGAGACTCACGCCGACTCCTTAATAGTCATCCTGACTATAAAGCGGATCCGGCGGTCGCCACAAGCCCGCAAGGCGGCGAAGAGCCCGTGACCTGGGACAGGTCACGGGCTCTTTCTGGGCGTATGTTCCCCTACGGGCCGGTTTCCCGGCACCCCTGCAGGCCGACTCCGCAGGCCGCCTCCTACAGGCCGACTTCCTTCATCAGCATGCCGACCTCGGTGTTGGTCAGTCGCCGCAGCCAACCGGACTTCTGGTCGCCGAGCGAGATCGGCCCGAACGAGGTCCGCACCAGCTTGTCGACCGGGAAGCCCGCCTCGGCGAGCATGCGGCGCACGATGTGCTTGCGGCCCTCGTGGAGGGTGACCTCGACGAGGTAGTTCTTGCCGGTGTTCTCGACCACGCGGAAGTGGTCGGCCCTGGCGTAGCCGTCCTCGAGCGGGATGCCGTCCTTGAGACGCTTGCCCAGTTCACGCGGCAGCGGCCCCTGGATGGCGGCGAGGTACGTCTTCTTCACCCCGTACTTGGGGTGAGTGAGGCGGTGGGCCAGCTCGCCGTGGTTGGTGAGCAGGATGATGCCCTCGGTCTCCGTGTCGAGCCGGCCGACGTGGAACAGACGGGTCTCGCGGTTGGTGACGTAGTCGCCGAGGCACTGACGACCGTCGGGGTCCTCCATGGTGGAGACGACTCCGGCGGGCTTGTTCAGCGCGAAGAAGAGGTGCGACTGGGTCGCGACGGTCAGACCGTCGACCTTGATCTCGTCCTTCTCGGGGTCGACGCGGACGCCCTGCTCGATGACGATCTTGCCGTTGACCTCTACACGGCCGGCGTCGATCAGCTCCTCGCAGGCCCGGCGCGAACCCATGCCGGCGCGGGCGAGCACCTTCTGCAGCCGCTCCCCCTCCTGGTCACCGAAGGTCTTGGGGGTCCTGATCTCCGGCTTGTTCGCGTAACGCTCGCGGTTGCGCTCCTCGGTGCGGGCGTCGTACTCACGCGAACGCGCGGGAGCGGTGCGGCCGCCGCCGCGCTGGGGCGACTGCCTGGGGCCGCCCTTGGCTCCGCCGCGGGCCGCGCCGCCGCGCCCCTTCTTCGGCGCCTCCGGCGAGCCGCCCACGTCGTAGCGGCGCTCCTCGGGACGGGGCTTGCCCGCGCGCTTCTGCTTGTCGTCGCGGCTGTTGCCGGCACCCCTGTAGTTGCCGCGCCCGCCGCTGTTGCCGCGGCCGCCGCTGTTGCCACCACGGCTCCCGCCGTTGTTTCCGCTGCTGTTCCTGCCGCTGCTGCTTCGCATCAAAATTCCGTCTGATTGTTTGAGTGTCTGTCTGCGTCGTCTGTGTCCGGAGCGTCCGGATCGAACGACGGAACGCCTTCCTGCGTCTCGGCCTCGATCGCGTCCGCCTCCGGTAGGAAGGGCGCGAGCTCCGGAAGCTCGTCCAGGCCCCGCAGGCCCATCCGCTCCAGAAAGTAGTTCGTCGTCCTGTACAGGATCGCACCTGTTT
Organism: Streptomyces sp. NPDC006283; assembly: GCF_040613325.1. Lineage (NCBI taxonomy): Bacteria > Bacillati > Actinomycetota > Actinomycetes > Kitasatosporales > Streptomycetaceae > Streptomyces > Streptomyces sp. NPDC006283. Next base: position 9,623 of record NZ_JBEXRZ010000227.1, read on the forward strand.
CGGGTTCCGCGCCCGCCTCCTCCACGAGACCCCGCTGAAGGAGGGTGCGCATGACGCCGTCGCAGTTCACTCCGCGCACCGCGGAGACCCGTGACCGGCTCACGGGCTGCCGGTACGCGACGACCGCGAGAGTCTCCAGGGCGGCCTGGGTGAGCCTCGCCTGCTGCCCGTCGAGCACGAAGCGCTCCACGGCGGCGGCGTGCTCCGGGCGGCTGTAGAACCGCCAGCCGCCCGCGACGAGCCGCAGCTCGAAGCCGCGGCCCTGCACGGTGTACTCGTCCGCGAGCTCGCGCAGCGCGTCCGACACCTGCCGTCGCGGGCGCTCCAGCACCTTGGCGAGGTGCTCCTCGGTGGCCGGCTCGTCGACGACCATGAGAACGGCCTCGAGGGCCGGCTTGAGGTCGTCGCTCATGGCTTCTCCTCCACGACTTGATCGAATTCGTCGGTCACCGTCACCGATTCGGCTTCGGCGCCGGCCCAGACCACCGTCAGCTCCCCCAGCGCCTCGTCCTGGTCCAGCGCGACGGCCTTCTCACGGTAGAGCTCCAGCAGGGCGAGGAAGCGGGCGACGACGGTCAGGGTGTCGTCGACGCCTTCCGTCAGCTCCCGGAAGGTGGCCCGGCCGCGTTCCCTCAGCAGCCCGACGACGACGCCGGCCTGCTCACGGACGCTGACGAGCGGCGCGTGAATGTGGTCCACGTACACCTGGGGTTTCGGCTTGGGCTGCATGGCCTTCACCGCGAGCCTGGCGAAGCCCTCCGCCCCGATGCTGATGACGACGTCGGGCAGCAGCTCGGCGTGATGCGGCTCGAGCCCGACGGTACGCGGGAACCTGCTGGCCTCCTCGTCCAGCCGCCCGGCGAAGATCTCGGCGATCTGCTTGTACGCGCGGTACTGGAGCAGCCGCGCGAAAAGCAGGTCCCGCGCCTCGAGCAGCGCGAGGTCGGCCTCGTCCTCCACCTCGGCGGCGGGCAGCAGCCGGGCGGCCTTGAGATCGAGCAGCGTCGCTGCGACGACGAGGAACTCGGTCGTCTGGTCGAGATCCAAGTCCGGCCCCATCGCGCGGATGTACGCCATGAACTCGTCGGTGACCTTGGAGAGGGCAACCTCGGTGACGTCGAGCTTGTGCTTGGAGATGAGCTGCAGCAGCAGATCGAAGGGGCCTTCGAAGTTCGCCAGCCGCACCGTGAAGCGCCCGTCCCCCTCGGGGGGCCCGCCACCGCCGGGCACCTCCGCCTCGCTCGTGCCCCCGGCCGGGGCGTCCTCGGCGTCGACGACGCCGGGCTCAGTGTCCGGGGCCGCCGCCGCCTCCCCGTCGGCGTCCGGGGCCAGGGCCGCCGCCACGTCCCCTTCGCCGTCGTGGGACGCGCGGCCCTGGGCGCCCACGGGCTCTCCCTGGGACGCACGGTCGTCGAAGTCCCGGGGTTCGCCCTCGGTTTCCGTTCCCACCGCGCCGCCGGGCGCAGGGGCGGCCTCCGCCGGCGGCGACGTGCCCGGGCCCCGCCCCAGGGCGCGGCGGCGGGAGGTGCGGGCCGGGTCGTCGTTCGGGGGCATGTGGGTCCAGGGGGGGCGGGAGGGACAGGCGCGCCCGCAGGCTATCCGGTCAGCGACCCCGCAGGCGTCTCACGAGGATGCTCGCGTCGCCCCGCTGCTCCAGGTCCGCGAGGACCACCGCCACCGCCTCGCGGACGATCCGGCCGCGGTCGACGGCCAGGCCGTGCTCGCCGCGCAGGACGAGCCTCGCGTGCTCGAGGTCCATGAGTTCCTCGGCGGATACGTAGACCGTGATCTTCTCGTCGTGGCGTTCCCGCCCACTGGGCCTGCGGTTCGCGCCACGGCCCCGCCGTCGGGGCGCGGCCTCCTGGGTGCGGCGTGCCTGGGGCGGCGTCGCGGCCCCGGAGCGCAGCGCGTTGTAGAGCCTGAGACGGCACGACGGCATGTACAGGCACTCCCTGCCCAGGCGGCGGCGCATCAGCTCCTCGAGTGGTGCGTACGCCTGCGGGCAGCCCTCCCCAA
>NZ_JBEXRZ010000228.1:0-11595 GCF_040613325.1 Streptomyces sp. NPDC006283
GGGGGGCGCAGTCGGGGAAAAGCGCTGCTCAGGCCTCAATTGTGCGGGGCTTGAAGGACGGGCGGGCCGCTTCGTAGGCCGCGATGTCCGCTTCGTTCTGAAGGGTGAGGCTGATGTCGTCCAGGCCGTTGAGCAGTCGCCAGCGGGCGTTCTCGTCGAGGTCGAAGTCCGCGGTGATTCCCGGAGCGAGGACCTGTCGCTTCTCGAGGTCGACGGTGACCTCGACCGTCGGGTCGGCCTCGGTCAGCTCCCACAGGGCGTCGACGACGGACTGCTCGAGCACGACCGTCAGCAGGCCGTTCTTGAGGGAGTTGCCGCGGAAGATGTCCGCGAACCGGGAGGAGATGACGGCCTTGAAGCCGTAGTTCTGCAGAGCCCATACGGCGTGCTCGCGCGAGGAGCCGGTACCGAAGTCGGGACCCGCGACGAGCACCGTGGCGCCCTTGCGCTCGGGGCGGTTGAGGACGAACTCGGAGTCCTTGCGCCAGGCCTCGAACAGCCCGTCCTCGAACCCGTCGCGGGTGACCTTCTTCAGCCAGTGCGCCGGGATGATCTGGTCGGTGTCGACGTTGCTGCGGCGCAGCGGAACGGCCCGGCCGGTGTGCGTGGTGAAAGCTTCCATGGTGTTCAGACTCCGGCGGGCGCAGGGGTTTCGGACAGGTCCGCGGGCGAGGCCAGGTGGCCCAGCACCGCGGTGGCGGCGGCGACCTGGGGCGAGACGAGGTGCGTACGGCCGCCCTTGCCCTGCCTGCCCTCGAAGTTGCGGTTCGAGGTGGACGCGGAACGCTCCCCGGGAGCCAGTTGGTCGGGGTTCATGCCGAGACACATCGAGCAGCCCGCGTGCCGCCATTCGGCGCCGGCCTCCTTGAAGACCTTGTCCAGGCCCTCTTCCACGGCCTGCAGCGCGACCCGCACCGAGCCGGGCACGACCAGCATCCTTACGCCGTCGGCGACTTTGCGGCCGTCCAGGATCGAGGCGGCGTTGCGCAGGTCCTCGATGCGACCGTTGGTGCAGGAGCCTACGAAGACGGTGTCGACCTTGATGTCGCGCAGCGGCTGTCCGGCGGTCAACCCCATGTACTTCAGGGCGTTTTCGGCGGCCAGGCGCTCCGAAGCGTCCTCGTACGAAGCCGGGTCGGGGACGTCGGCCGACAGCGGCGCGCCCTGACCGGGGTTGGTGCCCCAGGTGACGAACGGGGCGAGTTCGGCGGCGTCGATGAAGACCTCCGCGTCGAAGACCGCGTCGTCGTCGGTGCGCAGCGTCTGCCAGTACTCGACCGCCGCGTCCCACTCGGCGCCCGTGGGCGCGTGGTCGCGGCCCTGCAGGTAGTCGAAGGTGGTCCGGTCCGGGGCGATCATGCCCGCCCGGGCGCCGGCCTCGATCGACATGTTGCAGATGGTCATCCGGGCTTCCATCGACAGTTTCTCGATGGCGGAGCCGCGGTACTCGAGGACGTAGCCCTGGCCGCCGCCGGTGCCGATCTTCGCGATGATCGCGAGGATCAGGTCCTTGGCGGTGACGTCCTCGGGCAGTTCGCCGTCGACCGTGATGGCCATGGTCTTGGGACGGGCCATGGGCAGCGTCTGGGTGGCCAGCACGTGCTCCACCTGCGAGGTGCCGATGCCGAAGGCCAGCGCGCCGAAGGCGCCGTGGGTGGAGGTGTGCGAGTCGCCGCAGACCACGGTGGTGCCGGGCTGGGTCAGACCCAGCTGGGGACCGACGACGTGGACGACGCCCTGCTCGACGTCGCCCAGCGGGTGCAGCCGTACGCCGAACTCCGCGCAGTTCTTGCGCAGCGTCTCCAGCTGCGCACGGGAGACCGGGTCGGCGATGGGCTTGTCGATGTCGAGGGTCGGGGTGTTGTGGTCCTCGGTCGCGATGGTGAGGTCGAGGCGCCGGACCTGGCGGCCGCTGAGCCGCAGACCGTCGAAGGCCTGGGGGCTGGTCACCTCGTGCAGCAGATGCAGATCGATGAAGAGGAGGTCGGGCTCGCCCTCGGCGCGCCGGACGACATGGTCGTCCCAGACCTTCTCCGCGAGTGTCCTACCCATCGCTTTCCCTCCGGCCGGCTGTGCTGCCGACGCATCTAGAGATCTTGTGCGGTGCCCGTTGGTCCGCGGGCCGCAACTACAGCGTGACAAGTTCCGGAGAAAATTGAACTTGCGTTTCACAGAGTGAGACGCGAGTATCGTTGCATGGACAACTCTAGCGGCGTCGGCGTTCTCGACAAGGCGGCCCTCGTCTTGAGCGCCCTGGAGTCCGGTCCGGCCACCCTCGCGGGGCTGGTCGCGGCCACTGGACTCGCACGACCCACGGCACATCGCCTCGCCGTGGCACTGGAACACCACCGTATGGTGGCGCGGGACATGCAAGGCCGGTTCATCCTCGGCCCGCGGCTGGCGGAGCTCGCCGCCGCGGCGGGCGAGGACCGGCTGCTGGCCACGGCCGGGCCCGTGCTCACACATCTGCGCGACGTGACCGGCGAGAGCGCGCAGCTCTACCGCCGGCAGGGAGACATGCGCATCTGCGTGGCGGCGGCCGAGCGGCTGTCCGGACTTCGGGACACCGTGCCGGTCGGCTCCACCCTCACCATGAAGGCCGGCTCCTCGGCCCAGATCCTGATGGCCTGGGAGGAGCCGGAGCGGCTGCATCGCGGCCTCCAGGGGGCGCGCTTCACGGCGACGGCCCTGTCCGGCGTACGGCGCCGGGGCTGGGCCCAGTCGATCGGTGAGCGCGAGCCGGGCGTGGCCTCGGTCTCGGCCCCCGTACGCGGGCCCTCCAACCGCGTGGTCGCGGCCGTCTCGGTCTCCGGACCGATCGAGCGCCTGACCCGCCACCCGGGCCGTATGCACGCACAGGCGGTCATCGACGCCGCCGGACGCCTCAGCGAGGCCCTGCGCCGCAGCGGCTGATCCGTCGCCCTCCACGTCCACGTCCGGCCGGCCCCTTCAACGCCGCAGGGGCCGGCCGGAGGTGTTCGCGCCCGGCCGCCGGGTGCAGCATGGAAGTACTGCGAGCGACGGAGGTGCAGCAACGATGACCGAGTTCATGGATGTACACCGTGGCATGAAGGGCATCACGAACGAGCAGCTGATGGAGGCGCACCGCGCGGATGCGGCGATCGAGAAAGAGGAAGGCGTGCACTTCAAGCAGGCGTGGGCGGACCCGGACACGGGCACCGTCTACTGCCTCTCCGAAGGACCCTCCGCGGACGCCGTGCAGCGCATCCACGAGCGGTCGGGCCACCCGGCGGACGAGATCCACCCGGTACCGCTGAGCGTCTGAACCTCTCTGCCCCGGCCTCCGCCGCCTCCGGCCGGCGGGGGCCTCGTCGTGTCCGCTCAGACCCGGAGCCGGTCCTGCGCCTGGACGCCGTTGCGCAGCGGGGCCGTGCCGTAGGCCCTGCCGAGACCCACGGGCGGCATGTCACCGTAGATCGCCTCGTACGACCCCTCCGGCACCACGTATGTCTCGTGCCAGATGCCTACGTGCAGCGCGCCCTTGCGGGCCAGCCGGTTGATACGGCCCCACCACGGGCGGTGCCGCCTGTCCGGGGCGGCGGCGTAGGCGAGGAGCCTCTCCTTCGACTCCCAGTACTGGACGACGTAGTACGTGCGCGGCGAGCCGGTCAGCAGGGTGTGGTGCAGGAGCCCGAGCGAGCGGTCCCGACTCAGCTCCCTCAGCATCATCGGCATCGCGCAGAACACTGGCAGCCAACGGTGCACCGCCCAGAAGTGGTTGATCCGCATCCCGATGAGGAAGACGACGACGTCGCCGGATGCCGCGGCCGTGGTGCGGCCGGGTAGCGTCCTGCTGCTCATGATGAACCCCCAGATTGTTGGATAGTGCCACTACCCATGATTGGATAGTGGCACTCTCCAAGGAAGGGTCCAAGGGGATGCGGCTCTCGGAACTGAGCGAACTGAGCGGGGTCTCCACCGCGACGATCAAGTACTACCTGCGCGAGCGGCTGCTGCCGCCGGGACGGCATGTCACCGCCACACAGTCCGAATACAACGAGAACCATCTGCGCCGGCTGCGCCTGGTGCGGGCGATGATCCAGGTCGGCCGGATCCCCGTTTCCACTGCCCGCGAGGTACTCGCCCACGTCGACGACGACTCGCTCGGGCTCACCATGCGACTGGGAGCGGCGACGTGGGCACTGCCACAGCTGCCGGAGACCCCCGCCGACGATCCGGCCGCCGTGGACGCGAAGCGTGAGGTCGAGCGGCTGCTGACGGAGCTGGAGTGGGACAGCGCCCGAGAGATCGGCGACCTCTCCCCCGTCTACCGGTCACTCGTGACGTCGATCGCCACGCTCAACCGGCTCGGCTATTCCGTCCCGACAGCCGAACTCCTGCTGTACGCACGCCAGATGGAGCAGATCGCGGTGTACGAGATGGACCAGCTGGAGGACCTTCCGAAGGGCACCCCACAGGTGGAGATGGCAGTGGCGTCGCAGGTGTTGTGCGACCCTCTTCTGCTCAGCCTGCGGCGCCTCGCCCTGGAGGTGGAGACCGCGCGCCGGTACGGCATCGCGTAGCGGTCCCGACAAACGCCGAAGGGACCTTCCGACTGCTCGGAAGGCCCCTTCGGACTCTGTACCCCCGACCGGATTCGAACCGGCGCTACCGCCTTGAGAGGGCGGCGTGCTAGGCCGCTACACAACGGGGGCGTGCATCCTGCGACGCGCTGGGCTACCAGGACTCGAACCTAGACTAAATGAACCAGAATCACTCGTGCTGCCAATTACACCATAGCCCATGGTGGTTTAGACCAGTACCCCCGACCGGATTCGAACCGGCGCTACCGCCTTGAGAGGGCGGCGTGCTAGGCCGCTACACAACGGGGGCCCTAGCGATCCTGCATCGACATCAGCGGGTGCGACCCTGATGACATCGCGGGAAGGATCTGTACCCCCGACCGGATTCGAACCGGCGCTACTGCCTTGAGAGGGCAGCGTGCTAGGCCGCTACACAACGGGGGCTTTGCAGATAAGCTCTGCGAGCTGGCCTACCAGGACTCGAACCTAGACTAACTGAACCAGAATCAGTCGTGCTGCCAATTACACCATAGGCCACCAAAACTCAACCCCCGAGTGGGGGTCTTGTTCGGTCTGCGCTTCCGGCTCCCGGGCTTTGGGCCCGCTCTCCTTGGCGCAGGAAGAACATTACCCGAAGGTGGACGGCGCTCCAAAACGGGTATCGGAGCGCAGCAGCGCGGGAAGCTCGTCGAGACCGGTGATCCGGATCAGCTCCGGCCGCCCTCCGAGCCCTTGGCGATCGAGCCAGATACCGGCCAGCCCGGCCTCGACGGCGCCGCGGGCGTCGATGTCGGGCTGGTCGCCGACGTACGCGACCTCGGCAGGAGCCAGTTCCAGAGCCTCGCAGGCCGCCAGGAACGCACCGGCCTCGGGCTTCGACATCCCGATCTCGACGGCGCACACCACGGCCTCGAAACGGTCCCGCACACCGAGCGTGCGCAGCTTGCGCTCCTGGTTGATCAGGCTCGAGTTGGACAGGATCCCGTGACGATAGTCATGCGCGAGAAGATCCAGGACGGGCACCGTGTCGGGGAAGAGCGACCACGCCGCCTCGTAGTGCACGACGTGGCGGCCGAACCACTCGTCGGCCTCGGCGTCGCTCATGCCCGGCCTCCCGAGGAACTCCCGGACCCGGTCGCGCCGCTGCCCCTGGAAGTCGGTGAGCCCGTCGGCGAACCGGGCCCAGTGGACGTCGGTGATCGCCCGCCATGCGACGAGGGCCTGCCCGACGGTGTCGTAACCGTCGGGCAGGCCCTCGTTCTCGAGATGCTTGCTCATGCCGATCCGGTCGGCGCTCGCGTAGTCGAAGATCGTGTCGTCGATGTCCCAGAGGACCGCGCGAATCGGCATGCCACCGAGCTTAGGCTCCCAGCTTCACCAGCGCCGCGTCGATGCGGGAAAGCGTCTTCTCCTTGCCCAGGATCTCCAGGGACTCGAAGAGCGGCAGGCCCACCGTGCGGCCCGTCACCGCGACTCGGACCGGGGCCTGGGCCTTGCCCAGCTTGAGGCCGTGCGCCTCGCCGGCGGCGAGGACGGCCTCCTTCAGGGACTCGGGGCTGGTCCAGTCCGCGGCCTCGAGCCCCGCGCGAGCGGTGCTGAGCAGCGCCGCCGGGTCGCCCTTCATCGCCTTGGCCCACGACGCCTCGTCCTCGACGGGCTCGTCCAGGAAGAGGAAGTCGACGTTGGCGGTGATGTCCGAGAGGACCGTCAGCCGGGTCTGGGCGTGCGGGGCGATGGCCTCCCACGCGGCCTGGTCGAACTGCTCCGGCGCCCAGTTGGCGTGCGGGGCCTTCAGCCAGGGCTCGCAGGCAGCCGTGAACGCCTTCACGTCGAGCATGCGGATGTGGTCCGCGTTGATCGACTCCGCCTTCTTCAGGTCGAAGCGGGCGGGGTTGGCGTTGACGTCCGCGAGATCGAACTTCGCCACCATCTCGGGGATGGTGAAGATGTCCTGGTCGGCGGAGAAGGACCAGCCGAGCAGCGAGAGGTAGTTGAGCAGTCCCTCGGGCAGGAAGCCGCGCTCCCTGTAGAGGTTGAGGGAGGCCTGCGGGTCGCGCTTGGAGAGCTTCTTGTTGCCCTCGCCCATGACGTACGGGAGGTGGCCGAAGGAGGGGATCTCCTTGGCGATGCCGAGCTCGATCAGCGCCTTGTAGAGGGCGATCTGGCGTGGGGTGGAGGAGAGCAGGTCCTCGCCGCGCAGGACGTGCGTGATCTCCATCAGCGCGTCGTCGACGGGGTTGACGAGCGTGTAGAGCGGGGCGCCGTTGGCGCGCACGATGCCGTAGTCCGGGACGTTGTCCGGGGTGAAGGTCAGCTCACCGCGCACCAGGTCGGTGAAGGTGATCGGCTCCTCGGGCATCTTGAAGCGGACGATCGACTCGCGGCCCTCCGCGTCGTACGCGGCCTTCTGCTCGGCGGTCAGCGTGCGGCACTTGCCGTCGTAACCGGACGGCTTGCCGGCGGCGCGGGCGGCGTCGCGGCGGGCCTCGAGCTCGAGGGCCGTGCAGTAGCAGCGGTAGGCGTGGCCGGCGGCGAGCAGCTTCTCGGCGACGTCCTTGTAGATGTCCATCCGCTGGGACTGCCGGTAGGGGCCGTGCGGGCCGCCCACTTCCGGGCCCTCGTCCCAGTCGAGGCCGAGCCAGCGCATCGAGTCGAGCAGCTGGTTGTACGACTCCTCGGAGTCGCGTGCCGCGTCGGTGTCCTCGATGCGGAAGACCATGGCGCCGCCGTTGTGCCGGGCGTAGGCCCAGTTGAACAGGGCGGTGCGGACCAGGCCCACGTGGGGGTTGCCGGTCGGGGACGGACAGAAACGTACGCGGACGTTCGCGTTAGCCACGCTTGATCACCTTGTTGGTGAGAGTGCCGATGCCTTCGATGGTGACGGCGACCTCGTCGCCGACGTTGAGCGGGCCGACCCCCGCGGGGGTGCCCGTGAGGACGACGTCGCCCGGGAGCAGCGTCATGGCCTCGGTGATGTGCACGATCAGGTCCTCGACGGAGCGGACCATCTCGCTGGTGCGACCCAGCTGGCGCTGTTCGCCGTTGACCGTGCACTGGATCGTCACGTCGGCCGGGTCGAGGTCGGTCTCCACCCAGGGGCCGAGCGGGCAGGACGTGTCGAAGCCCTTTGCCCGGGCCCACTGCTTCTCACGCTTCTGCACGTCACGTGCCGTGACGTCGTTGGCACAGGTGTAGCCGAAGACGACGTCCTTGACGCGTTCGCGCGGGACCTCGCGGCACATGCGGCCGATGACGACGGCGAGCTCCGCCTCGTGGTGCAGCTCGTTCGAGAACGAGGGGTACTCGATGGCGTCGCCGGAGCCGATCACCGAGGTGGTGGGCTTGAAGAAGGCGACGGGTACGTCGGGGACCTCGTTGCCGAGCTCCGCCGCGTGCTCCGCGTAATTGCGGCCGATGGCCACGACCTTGTTGGGGAGCACGGGCGGCAGCAGACGGACCTTGCTCAGCGGGACCTTGGTGCCGGAGAGCTCGAAGTCGGCGTACGGAATGCCCTTGATGATGTCGAGGAGCAGGCCTTCGGGCCCTTCCTCGATCGCGCCGAAGGCGACATTGCCGTCGATGGAGAACCTGGCGATGCGCACGGGATGCTGTCGCCCCTCACTACTTGATCGCTGGCCGGAGACTGACGCTCCAGGCTAACGCGGGGAGGGCCGCGCCTTCGTCCGCATTACCCCCGGGAGGGTTCGGTGAGTCCGCTTCGGTCGGCAATGCCCCGCGTCTGCTGAGCGGGCCGGCTGCCACCGCGGGACGTCGGTCCCTCACCGGGCCCGTGGACGACCGGGCCGACCCCGTGCCGCCGCGCTCTCGACCGGGCCCGCCCCGACGGCGAGCCGAGCCTCAGGAAGAAAGAGGCGCGTCCATGAGGACCGTGCGACGGGGGTTGGCCGTCTGGGTGGGAAGATCGAGCGAGTGCTCCGGCTGCTCCGGCATCTGCAGTTCGTCCGCGTCCTTGAGGTGGGCGAGGGTGGTGCGCCGGGGGTTGGCTATGTTGCGGAACATCGTCGTCGTCTTCATGTGTGGTGACTGACCTTGTCGGTGTGCGGGCGCTCCGGGGAGCGCGGTTGACGGACTACCCATCTTTGTAAAGCGTCAGGCTAAACATCGAATTCCCACCGGAAGACAGGAAGACTCAACGATCAGCGTGTGAGTTTGCTCACGAGATGAGCGACTATTTGGGCAATTCGGGCTCGGGATCACGGAACCGGAAGCGGACATTAGGCCACGGAAGGCATCATTCCGCTCCTGATCATCGCGACTGGGACACCCCCCACCCCTAAGCGACTCGTGGCGTAACGCCCGATTTGGCCGAGAACTGCTTCTACGACTTGTGACGCAACGCTTACAGCGTGTCATCCAGGTCACAGGCCGGTACGTGGCCCTTGTTGGAGATCCGGCACTGTGCTGGAATTCCACGAACCGCCGCGGGTTTCAGGCCGGCGCGCAAGGGCGCAACGCAGCGCCGAGTTGCGGCGGAGAAGGGGGAGCAGCGCCGGTCACTCACGACCACCATGGGGCGCGATCGATGCCCCACGACGCCGACACCGTCCCGCCGTGCAAGCGGAGGGACGCCTGGTCCAGAGGTTGCGACGCTAGTGCAGGGACGTTTCAAGAGGGATGGCTCGGGTTCTCCCCCGGCCCGCCAGGGCCGCGGGGATGCTGCGGCGGAACAGGAGCCGCGCGGCGGGATCGACCGCGGCTCCTCGACCCAGCACACCCACAACCAGGGACCGGCGACGCCGGGTGACGGCGGCGAGCGCTCGCGTCACGGCGGCAAGGCGTCCGGTGCGAAGACGTCCGGCGCCAAGACCCCTCCGGGCGACGCGGCGAACGTTCCGCCCAAGCCCACGGGCGCCACGGACACCGGTTCGCGAATAGCGCTGCGCAACTGGCGCATCAGCACTCGCCTGGTGTCCCTGCTCACCCTGCCGGTCGTCGCGGCGACCACGCTGGGCGGACTCCGCATCAACGAGTCCATGGACGACATGAAGCAGCTGGACCACATGCAGCTGCTCACCAAGATGACGACGGAAGCGACCGAGCTGGCGCACGCGCTCCAGCAGGAGCGCGACCTGTCCGCCGGCCCGCTGGCCAACGGCGCCGCCGACACCGACTTCAAGGTCTCCGGCCCCCGCACCCAGACCGACCGCGCCAAGAAGGCCTTCCTCGAGGCCACCCGCTCGATCCCCAACAACGACGACGACCGGGCCCTGGAGAGCATCCGGGGCAACGCGAACCAGATCGCCGTCCAGGTCAACAACCTGAGCAACATCCGGGACTCGGCATACGACCAGAAGGTCCCGAACTCTCAGACGGTCGAGAGCTACAGCCGTCTGATCGAGTCGCTGCTGTCCCTCTCGCAGGACATGGCGCAGGCGACCAGCAACCCGGAGATGATCAAGCGGACCCGTGCCCTGGCGGCCTTCTCCTCCGCCAAGGAGTACGCGTCCATCCAGCGCGCCATCATCGCCGCGGCCCTGCCCGGCGGTGCCGACGCCAAGACCCCCGGCCTCACCGAGAACGACCGCCTGTACGGCCAGGCGGCGCTCGAGAACGGCGAGTCCGAGCTCAACAGCTTCCGGTCGATCTACGAGTCCACCGGCGGCGACGCCGAGGAACTGACGGCCACGCTCAACAACGAGAACCCGACGATCACGGCCGCCGAGCAGTACGCGAAGCGTGTGCTGGAGAACAAGGACGGCCTCAAGCAGCTGAAGCCGACGCGGTCCCACCTGGACTGGACCGACGACTACTCGGTCCGCATCAACGCGATGAAGACCATCGAGCAGACGCTGCTCGGCCAGATGGAGGGCGAGGCCCGCGAACTGCGCGAGGCCTCCCAGCGCGACGCGATCATCAACGGTGCCCTGATCCTCATCGTTCTCGGTGTGTCCCTCGTCGGCGCCTTCGTCGTGGCCCGCTCCATGATCCGCTCGCTGCGCCGGCTGCAGGACACCGCGACGAAGGTCGCCCAGGACCGTCTGCCCGAGCTCGTCAAGCAGCTCTCCGAGGCCGACCCGCAGGACGTCGACACCTCCGTCGAGTCCGTCGGTGTCCACTCTCGTGACGAGATCGGCAAGGTGGCCGCGGCCTTCGACGACGTGCACCGCGAGGCCGTCCGCCTCGCCGCCGAGCAGGCCCTGCTGCGGGGCAACGTCAACGCGATGTTCACCAACCTCTCGCGCCGAAGCCAGGGTCTCATCCAGCGCCAGCTCTCGCTCATCTCCGAGCTGGAGTCCCGCGAGGCCGACCCGGACCAGCTGTCCTCGCTTTTCAAGCTCGACCACCTCGCGACCCGTATGCGCCGTAACGGCGAGAACCTCCTGGTCCTCGCGGGCGAGGAGCCCGGCCGCCGCTGGACCCGCCCGGTCCCGCTGGTCGACGTGCTGCGCGCCGCCGCCTCCGAGGTGGAGCAGTACGAGCGCATCGAACTCGCCTCCGTCCCGGCGACCGAGGTCGCGGGCCGCGTCGTCAACGACCTCGTGCACCTGCTCGCAGAGCTGCTGGAGAACGCGACCTCGTTCTCCTCGCCGCAGACCAAGGTCCGCGTCACCGGTCACGCCCTGCCCGACGGGCGGGTCCTGGTCGAGATCCACGACACCGGCATCGGCCTCTCCCCCGAGGACCTCGCCGCGATCAACGAGCGGCTGGCGTCGCCGCCCACCGTGGACGTCTCGGTCTCCCGCCGCATGGGTCTGTTCGTGGTCGGCCGTCTGTCCCTGCGACACGGCATCCGTATCCAGCTGCGTCCCTCCGACTCCGGTGGTACGACGGCGCTCGTCATGCTGCCCGTCGACGTCGCCCACGGCGGCAAGAAGGCTCCCGCCAAGCCCGGTGCGAGCGGCCAGGGTGCCGTTCCCGCGGGCCCCGGCGGTGCTCCGGCCGGTCTCGCCGGACGTCCCGGCGGCCGTCCGGGCCTGAGCGGCGGAAAGGGCGGCCCGCTCGGTGGCGCCCCCTCCCCCACGGCCTCTCACTTCACCAGCCGGGCGGCCACGGACTGTGCCATGTCCAGCGCACTGTCGCGGTCCGCGCC
>NZ_JBEXRZ010000229.1:0-11519 GCF_040613325.1 Streptomyces sp. NPDC006283
GATGGTCCGTTGTCTGATGGACAATGCTCAGCGTTCCTTTGCGCAGGAGTGGGACCGCATCGGCTGTCCCACTCTCCTCGTCCGTACGGCGGCCGGCCCGCGGTCTTTCGTCAGCAGGGCCGGCGCCACGCCCCGAGGTCGAGCTTCTTGCGCATGGAGCTGAAGCCGCGCCGCCCGGCCTGACCGCAGAAGCGTTCCAGCGCGAGCGCGTACTCGACGTGGAGAACCGCTTTGCCCGCCTCCACGAACGGGGTGAGCGACGCGCAGTCGCCGTACTGTGCGCACTCCTCGTTCACCGCGAAGTCGAATTCGTCGACCAGTTCCGGCACCTGACCGAGGTCGTTCTTGAGCCCGACGGACAGACCGCGCTCATGGGCCAGGCGCGCGATCATGCGGTTGTAGGCGAGCTGATGGGCGTCGGTCAGCGCGAAGCCGGTGTCGTTGACGTAGCCGTCGAGCAGATCCGGTTCGACGGCGTCGAAGCCCCGCTCACGGCACAGCTCCATGCGTGCGGTCATCAGCGGCCGCAGTACGTCGAGTCGACGGATGTCCAGCCAGCGCTCGCCCGCCCAGCCGTTGGGCTTCCCCAGGACGGACCTCGGGAAGCGGCCGGCGTCGGGGCGGAAGTCCTCCCAGGCTCCCACGTTGATGTAGCAGATGACTCTGCGTCCTTCACGGTGCAGCCGGCGCACGGTCGCCGCGTCGTTCTCGAAGCCGTCGATGTCGTAGACCGGTACGTCGACGCCGTGGTCGATCGGCCCGTCGAGCTGCCACTGCCAGGCCGTGCCGGGCCGCGGACTCCAGCGCCGTTTCGACTCGCCGCCGCCCGGTGCCGTGCAGGCGGCGAGCAGCAGCAGCGTCAGAACGGCGGCCACCGCACGCGGTCGGCCGTTCATGACGCGTTGCGCAGCGCGGGGGGCAGCGACGACCACGGGTTGGGCCCGTGGCCCGTGACGGCGCAGTGCACCGCGGCCCCGCGCAGCTCGGCCGTACGGGCCGCGAGGCCCGAGAGCCCGCTCGGCACGCCGTGCACGAGATGGCAGAACGCTCCCGGCGGATGCCCCCTGGTCCACGGTGGCGCGGCCGGAGCCGTGCGATACGCCTCCCAGCCGCCCTCGAAGGTGACGAGCAGATCGGCGAACGACGCGTAGCCGGGAGCCGGATGCACGCCCGGGTTGAGCGCGAGCGTGGCCCCGCCGTGGGCCCTGGCCGTCCGGGCGAGCCGCCGGTAGTGGCGCACACCGGCCTGGTCGGGGGCGACCTGGTCGAGGAAGAACCCGTCCGTGTCGTACCAGGCCCGGTGCCGCTCGTAGTCGGCCGCCACGGCGCGCGCGGAACGGCGCCCGTAGTCGGTGTCCACGTATCCGAGGACCCGTACGCCTGCCGAGCGCAGCTCCCGGGCGGCCCGGGCGAATGCGGCGTCGGGTGTGCGGCCCGGGCCGTCGGCGGCGTTGAGCACCACGCCGTACAGAACAGGAGCGCGGTCGACGAGGGTCCGCCAGGCGGCCGGGTCGACGGAAGGGTGGACGTACAGGGGGACGAGCAGTTTCATGCCGGGCCGTTCACCGCGCGGACGGGCCCGGCAACCGGAGCGGGGGACGACGACTGCCACAGATCGGCCACGGACCGCGCCAGTTCGCGGCGCGGCCGCCAACCGAGCACGGCGCGGGCCGCCGAGATGTCGGCCGACTGCCACAGCACGGCGGCGGAACGGGCGGAGCCGCCGCCGGCCTCCTCGAGCCGCCCGGCGAACTTGGCTGCCCGCACCAGAAGAACGGCCAGCTCCCGGACCCGGGTCGGCCGTCCGCTTCCGACGTTGAGGATCGGAGGCAGCGGGCCGTCGGCGACGGCCGCGGCCGCGACGGCGTCGGCGACGTCCCGTACGTCGACGAAGTCGCGGTACGCCGACAGGTCCCCCACCCGGATCGTGCCCTGCTCGCCGGCCCGCCACAGCTCCGCGGCGAGCCGCCCCGGCAGCCCCGACGCCGGGGCGCCGGGGCCGACGGGGTTGAAGACCCGCAACACCACGGAGTCGACGCCGGAAGCGGTGACGGCGACCGTCCCCGCCAGCTTCGTCGCACCGTAGGGGCCGAGCGGCCGGGTGGCGGCCGACTCGGCGAGGGGCTCGCCGTCTGCCGAAGGGCCGTACTCGGCCGCTGACCCGAGATGGACCAGACGAGCGGCCGGCACGGTGTCCCGCATCGCCTCGGACAGGGCGGCAGGGCCCCGGGCGTTGACGTCCGTCATCTGTACGGCGCTGCCTGCCACCAGCCCCGCGCAGTTGACGACCGCGTCGGGCGCCGCACGGCGCAGCGCGTGCGAGAGCTGCTCAGGGCCCGCGGTCAGATCGATTTCCAGGTCCGAAGCCGGAGCCCGGCCGCCGAGCAGCAGCCGCGCGCCCGGCAGTTCGCGCAGCCGCTCGGCGGTCGCGCTGCCGAGGAATCCGGTGGCCCCGAGCAGGAGGATGCGCACGGGCGCTCACGCTCCCTTGAGCAGCAGGCCGCGGTGGGTGGTGAACTCGGCGTTCGCCCGGTCGTAGTCGTCGGGCCGGCCGATGTCGAGCCAGTAGCCGTCGAACTCGTAGGCGTGCGGCGGGCGGTCCGCCTTTAGAAGGTCCAGCATCAGTTCGTCGAATCCGAGCGGCAGCCCCGGCGTGTACCCGGCGAGGGTCTCCCTGCTCAGGCCGTACACGCCCATGGAGACGCGGTAGTCCATGCTCGGTTTCTCCGCGAAGCCGGTGACCCGGCCCGCCTCCGTGGTGAGTACGCCGAAGTCGATCGCGACCTTGCGCGCGTACGTGGCCACCGTCAGTGGCGCGCCGGAGGCGGTGTGCCGGGTCAGCACGTCCCCGTAGTCCAGGTCCGTGAGGATGTCCCCGTTCATCACGAGGAAGGTTTCCGGAAGCCGGTCCATCATCGTGAGCAGCGGGCCCATCGTGCCGAGCGGGCTGTCCTCCGTGGAGTAGCCGACGCGCATGCCCCACTGGGAGCCGTTGCCGACGTAGGCGCGGATGATGTGGCCGAGATGCCCGATCGCGATGGTGCAGCTGGTGAAGCCGGCTGCGGCGAGCTGCCGCAGCACGATCTCCAGGATCGCGTGCTGGTCCCCGATGGGCACCAGTGGCTTGGGCAGTGCCGTGGTGTACGGGCGGAGCCGGACACCCTTGCCTCCGGCGAGTATCACTGCGTGCATGGGCTTCCCCTGTCCGTCAGATGTTGTAGATGCCGGTCTTGTAGCGGGCCAGGTTGGCCGGGCTGCGGAAGAAGTCGATGGTCCGGCCGAGGCCGTGCTCCAGCCCGTACTCGGGCGCCCAGCCGGTCGCGGCGCGCAGCCGGGAGGCGTCGGCGACCAGGCGCATCACCTCGGAGGCCGCCGGCCTGATGCGCTGCTCGTCCTCCCGCACCTCGAGTTCGACGCCCATCAGCTTGCCGATGAGCGAGGTGATGTCGCCGACCGAGATCTCGCCGCCGGTGCCGGCGTTGAAGGTGCGGCCGACGACGGCCTCCGCCGGCGCGGTGCCCACCGCGAGAAAGGCGCGCGCCGTGTCCTTGACGTAGAGGAAGTCGCGGGTGGGGCGCAGGTCCCCGAGCGTGATGGTCCGTTCGCCCGCCGCGACCTGTCCGATGACGGTCGGGATGACCGCCCGCATGGACTGGCGCGGTCCGAACGTGTTGAACGGCCGCAGCGTCACCACCGGGGTGTCGAAGCTGGCGTGGTAGCTGTCGGCGAGCCGGTCGCCGCCCGCCTTCGACGCCGCGTACGGCGACTGGGTGTTGATCGGGTGGTCCTCGGTGATCGGCACGGTCCGAGCGGTGCCGTACGTCTCGCTGGTGGAGGTGTGCACCAGCCGGGGGACGCCGAGCCGGCGCACCGACTCGAGGACGTTGAGCGTGCCCGTGACATTCGTGTCCACGTAACTGTGCGGTGCCTGGTAGGAGTACGGGATCGCGATGAGGGCGGCGAGGTGGTAGACCGCCTCCGCGCCCTCCACGAGCTGCCGGACGGAGCCGGGGTCGCGGACGTCGCCGAGGACGATCTCGACCTGGTCGAGCACGTCGGGGGCGAGGGTCTCCAGCCAGCCGTAGGACGAGAACGAGTTGTACTGCGCCATGGCGCGGACCCGGTACCCCGCGGCGACGAGGGTCTCGGTCAGATGCGAACCGATGAAACCCTCTGCCCCGGTGACGGCGACCAGCGTGTTCGGTGTCACGAGGAAGACTCCTGTGGTGGATGTCGATGAGTGGGACGTGTTGTCAGCGGTGTGCGGTTGGCCGGCCGAGCTGCCGCACCGCGGTGACGACCAGGACGACCGCGGCCGCGGAGCGGCAGACGAGTCGGACGGGATCGGCCGGCAGGCCGGCGCCCGCCGCACCCGCCTCCGCCGCGGCGGCGAGAAGCGTCACCAGAGCCGGGACCCATGCCGCGGAGAACGCCTGGAGCAGCAGCGCCGTCCACAGCACCGCCCCCAGCGCGAGCAGGGAGAGCACGGCGGCGAGCCCGGCGCCGAGGGCCGGCGCGACGATCGCCAGGCAGGCCATGTACGCCCCGAGGCACAGGGCCAGCGCCCTGGTCGCGCGCAGCGCGAAGTGGCGTATGCCGACGCTGCCGCGCAGCGCGGTCAGTGCCAGCGAGCGGTACCGGTACAGGAGCCACTCGGCGAAGCCCATGCTGAGGGTGAGGAGCACCACCAGGCCGGCGTCGTCCGCCCCGGTGAGCGCGGCGAGCACACCCGCGGCAAGGCCGAAGACGCCGTACGGAAGGGAGCGCAGCAGCCCGCTCCGGTCCCCGCCGGCGGGCGGGGAGGAACGGAACGCGCCGCGCACCGTGTGCCAGGCCGCCACCGCGGCGGCGACCACCGTGGCGAGCAGCAGCGCCACGGCCAAGGGCACGGGCGGCCTGACCACGGGCACGGTCGCGGCACCGGCGGCGACGGGCAGCAGCGCGGCCAGCAGGACACGCTCACGGCCCAGGACGAGCAACACGGTCGCCGCGGCCAGATAGCAGCACTGCCCGGCGGCGAACACGGCCCCGGCGCCGGGCCCCGTGACGGCCAGTCCGACGAGCGACGCCACCAGAGCCCCCGAAGGCGCACCCAGCGCCAGGGTCCGCGCGGCGGCTGACGTCCCGTCGGTACCGAGCCGCACATGGGCGCGGTGCCCGAGCGCCTGGTTCCATGCCCAGGCGGCGAGCCCGGACGCGACGAGTCCCGCGACGCCGGCGGCACCCTGCCACAGCCCGGCGCCCAGCACGTAGGCCAGTCCCGGCATGGCGAAGACCAGGCCCCGCAACGCGCAGCGGACGGGATCGGCGCGCCAGGGGTCGGGCACGGCCAGGGGCCGTGGATAGTGGCGGGGCACCCGCGCGTACAGGTCCTCGGCGAGTGCGAACAGGTCGGGGCGGTCGTAGCGTTCCCGGATCTGTTCACCCGTCAGCCCGTCGGACTCCAGCAGGGCCGCGACCTCGTACGGATGGACGGCCGACGCGATCGGCTCCACGAGCCGCTCGGCCAGGTCGTCGATCGGGTCCGCCGCCCAGCTCGGCCGGGTGCGGCCGCGCGGCCGGGGGCGCGGAGCGGATAAGAAGGGGAGCGCGTCACCGTCGCCGGGGACCAGCCGCAGCGGGCCGCTCATGCGGTGGCCTCCGCGGGTACGGGGCGGGGGACGGTCATGGACTGTCGTGTACCCGGGGCCAGTTCGAGGTAGACGGAACGGAAGGTGTCGACGGTTTGCCGCAAGGTGAACTGCTCGATCACCCGCAGCCGCGCCCCTTCGCCCAGCGCCGCTCTTCGCTGCGGATCGCGCAGCAGCTCGAGCGCCGCGCGGGCCATCGCCTCCGGCTCGCGCGGCGGTACGACCAGACCGCAGTGCCCGACGGCCTCCCGCACGCCGCCGACGTCCGTGGAGACCGTGGCGCGCCCGCAGGACATGGCTTCTATCAGCGTGAACGGAAAACCCTCGCTGATGCTCGACAGCATCACCACGTTGCCCGCCGCGTACGCGTCCCTGATGTCGTCCACCCGGCCCTCGAACCGCACGGCTTCGCCGTGCCCGAGCTCGGCGGCGAGCGCCTCGCAGCCCTTTCGATACGCCTCCCCGCCGTGCGGCGTGCCCCCGAAGAGCCGCAGCCGCGCCTCCGGAATCTCCTCGCGTACGAGCGCGAACGCCCGTATCAGCGTCTGCAGGTCCTTGATCGGGTCGACCCGTCCCGCCCAGCTCAGCGTCGGCAGCGTTGGCTCCGGCCCGGCGGGTGGAAAGGCGGCCGGGTCGACGCCGTTGTAGACGGTGCGTATCAGAGCCGGATCGGCGCCCCCGCGTTCCTCCCACAGGCGGTTGTACCGGTTGCCCGGGGTGACGAGAGCGGCGACCCGGTACGTCTCCTCGGCCAGCAGCCGGAAGAAGCCGAGCAGCAGAGCCTTCACCGGCCAGGGGTAGGGGCCGGTGCGATAGCCGAGGTAACGTTCCCGCAGATATACGCCGTGCTCGGTGAGCAGCAGCGGAACACCGTGCTCCCGTGCGCCCACCAGGCCGGGCAGTGCCGCGATGCCTCCGCTGACGGCGTGTGCGACCCCGTCGGCCGGAGGGGCGGCCGCGAGCGGCCGGAGCGCGTGCTCGAGCAGATCCGTGGCGGTCAACGCGTCGTGCACCGTGGGCCGCGCAGCGGACACCGGAAGGTCGCGCCGGGTCCAGATGTCCACCAGAACGCGCACGGCGCGGTCGGTGCGCAGCGCCGGCGCGAGCACACCGTCACGGGCCGCGCGGGCCAGTTCGCTCAGCGCGGGTCCGAATGCGGCCTCGGCCGACGGGTCGAGAAGAGCGGTCAGGAACCGTTCGTAGACGTCCATGAGCCGCCGCAGCCGTGCGCGGCGGGGCGGCCGGCCCGCCGGCGGCGGACCCCACATGGGCACGGACACCGGCCCCGACACGTGGGGCGGCAGCTCCCATGCCACGGGCTCGCGACCGGTGCCGGTCACCGCCGTGATCCGGAAGTCGACGTCGGGCATGCCGCGCACGAGCTGGTCGCACCAGACGCTCACCCCGCCGTGGCTGTGCGGATAGGTGCCTTCGGTGAGGAGGGTGACCTGAGGCGCGCCGGGGCGCGGCGGGCTGAGCGATCTGGCCATGCGGAACTTCCCCCGTGGGTCATGACGATGCGGTTGGGCGAGGGTTCGTGTCGTACGGGCGGCGTCCCGCGCCGCCCCAGCCGGTGGCCGCGAGGAGGCGGAGTCCCGGCCCGACGCGGGCGGAGTCCCGCCTCAGCCGGTGACGCGGCTGTCCGGCATCCCGTGATCCGTGACTCCGTACGCCACCCGCTCGCGCACCCCTCGCGGCAGCGGCAGCCTCGGGGCCGGCGCCGGAACCGGCCCGGTCACCGACGCGTCCGCAACGGCCGGCGCCGCCGCGGACGCGGCCGGCAGCGCGAGCGTCACCCGGTCCTGGAGCAGTCCGGGCGAGACCCAGCCCACGAGCGAACCGGCGTAGGCGCTGCCGAAGGCAGTGGTACCCAGCAGCTGGTTCTGCCGCGTCCCGGTGGGCATCGTGGCCGTGACGCGCACTCCCGCGGGAGCCCGCACGGTCACCGTGCCGCCGATGCGGTACGCGCTCACCTGGCCGGAAGCGACGGCGGCGCGCCACGCCGCCCGGTCGCGCAGCTCCGCGCCGATGTCGCGCTGGCGCAGGTTCACCAGCGGGGTGCTGTCCGCGTACAGCGCCGCGTAGTCGGCGAGGACACGGTCGAGCACCGGGTAGGCGATGCGGTCCTCCGCCAGGTTGGACTGGTGGACGAAGTGGGGCCGCGGGTCACCCGCCAGCACATGGCCGAGCGCGATGCGCGCCTCCAGCGGCACCACATGCTCGGCGTATCCCGTGGCGGCGTCCAGCGGCTCGTCGAGGCAGGTCGAGACGGAGGAGATCTCGCAGATGCCGCTGCCGCCGTCCGCCGTCCTGGTGTAGATCCAGTTGTACTCGTCGATCTGCTCGGCGGTCCGGCCGGCGTTGTAGAAGACGTTCATGGGATACCGGGGGACGGTGAGGGCGGGCCCGACCCGGCGCTGCTGGGGGTCGCGGGAGTTGTCGGAGGCGAGCGAGGCGACGGCGTTGTCCGAGAGCGCGGCCGCGAGGTGGGGATTGTCGTCCGGCTGCTGCGGCAGGATCTTCAGCCCGGAGTGCTCACCGGTCACCAACTCGTCGTCCCTGAGCGGCAGTCCGGCGCGGCGGCCCCACGCCCGGTTGTCGGAGATCTGGGCGGAGATCTCACTGCGGCTCGCGTACTTCACCGTGCCGTCGGCGTTCTTCGCGCAGGTCCACGGGACGGTGCTGACGTCCTGCAGGCAGCCGAGGAAGGGATGGTTGTACGTGTGGTTGACCCAGCGGAAGGCGCCCCTGTCGGCAACGAGCTGCTGCGCGAGCGGGTCGCTGCCGCCGTTCTCCTCCTTGAACAGTTCGCTGCCGCCCCCGTTGAAGACCATGTCCAGGGTGAAGCCCTTGGCGGCCGACCACTGCGCCGCGTACCGGGCGTCGGTGGCCGTCATCCGGATGGGATCGGGTTCGCCCTGGTCAGGAGGGCAGTCGACGTCGCCCGGTGTGCAGTTGAGCTCGCTGTCCCAGCGGTCGTCGGCGGCGAACACGTCGTCGATGTGCACGGCGAAGTAGTGGCGGGCCGCGCCGACACGGACGCCCTGGGTCATCCAGTCGACGATGCCCCGGGCCAGCAGCCGGAACTGCTGCTGGTACTGGTTGTAGACGAAGGTGACCACCAGCTCCCGACGGCCGTCGTGCCGGTACTCGCCGACGAGGGAGCCGCGCTCGGCGGAACCCGGCACGGGGGCGTCCACGTAGCTGGTGAAGTCGGCACCAGCCGCCGGCCGTGCTACGTGTGCGTAACTCTCGCCCACCGAGGTCGAGTTGTCCTCGAACGGCACGGGGCCGTCGAGATAGCCGAACGGGCCCGCCTTGCCCGCGGCGGTCACGGCCGCCCGGACGCCGTCCAGCGAACCGCTGTACCCGCCGTTCACCGGGTGGTCCAGACCCACCTCGGGGCGGGCATAGGTGTAGGCGTCCACCTGCGGGATCGCGAACCTCTGCTCGTACGAGGCCAGAGCTGTGAGCTCGGCCGCCGCCATGCCGGCCGGGCTGTCGCTGGGCAGCACCACCGCCTGGTACTTGGCGCGCGGCCGCCCGTCGACGGTGTCGGCGAGGAAGCCGGCTTGGATCTCGGGACGGTCCGCCTCCCGGAGATCGACGCGCGTGAACGGAGTTCCGGCGCTGCCCAGTTCGGCGGCGATCGCGTCGACGGCAGGTCCTCCGTCGTCGACGACGAGCACCCGCAGATCGATCCGGGGCGTCGGTGCCGGCGCGGCCCCCGCCGAAGGCGGCGTGGCGAGCGCGAGCAACAGCGAGCCTGCGCCGGCGAGCGCGGCGGTGCGGACGGTACGCCTCAATGTGGTCCCTCCCCGGTAGGGCATGCCGGACCCCCATCCGGCATGCCCCACCCCCCCTGAAGTGGTCCGATCGATAAGGCGACCGTCCACGTCTCCTGTCGGATCACATAGTGGGGCGTGATCCGCCGATTGTGTGTGGACAATGTGAAACCTGGCGCAAAACGGATGCGGGGAAGGGGGCTGTGGGGCCGGCTGCCGGGGCGACGGAAACCGCCGCTCACGCACCCGTGCGGCGCAGGTGGCGTGCGGCGTAAGCCCTCACCCGCCCAATTTGGCCACCAGAGGTCCAGACCAGTCTGCCGACTGTTCGCGTGCCACCGACTCACACAATCCGGCCACGCCTGCCGAGCAGTGACGGATCGCACGCGGTGCCCCGTAATAAGCCCGGCCGCCCAAAGGTGACGCCCGTCATTTGGTCGACCCCCCAACACTCAGTAAAGTCGTGCTTTTGAAACGCGGCATTCGAGTGATCGAGGAACGGCAACCAGCAATGACGGTGACAGAGGACAGCCCGGTGGCCTACGGGCCGGGCATCGACCCGGAGCGGCTGGCCGTCTGCCTGAGCGTGCTCGAGGAGCTCGACAAGCTCGAGGTCGACCACCCCGACGCGATCATGGTGCGTCGCGCCACCGCCGGTATCTACCGGACGGTGAAGCAGCGCCGCCGCCAAGAGCGCCGGGCCGCCAAGACGGCGCACGACAAGGCCGTCACCGAGGCGACGGCGACCGGTTCCGCCGCCCGGATCGACGACGAGACGCAGGGCGTGCTTCCGTCGTCCTCCGCCCTCGGCGAGATCGCGGGGATACTCCAGCGCCCGCGGTCCTGCTACATCTGCAAGTCCCGCTACGTCGAGGTCGACGCGTTCTACCACCAGCTGTGCCAGTCG
The DNA here is from genome assembly GCF_040613325.1 of Streptomyces sp. NPDC006283. Classification (NCBI taxonomy): domain Bacteria; kingdom Bacillati; phylum Actinomycetota; class Actinomycetes; order Kitasatosporales; family Streptomycetaceae; genus Streptomyces; species Streptomyces sp. NPDC006283. The sequence goes on from NZ_JBEXRZ010000229.1 coordinate 10,323, forward strand.
TGCGCGACGGAGAACCGCGCACGCCGCGACGCCCGCGCCGACCTGTCCGGCAAGCGCGCCCTGCTCACCGGCGGACGCGCCAAGATCGGCATGTACATCGCGCTGCGGCTGCTCCGTGACGGTGCCCACACCACCATCACCACCCGGTTCCCCAACGACGCCATCCGTCGATTCAAGGCGATGCCGGACAGCGACGAGTGGATCCACCGGCTCAAGATCGTCGGCATCGACCTGCGGGACCCGGCTCAGGTCGTGGCCCTCGCGGACTCCGTGGCCGCCGAGGGCCCGCTGGACATCCTGATCAACAACGCGGCCCAGACGGTCCGCCGCTCCCCGCAGGCGTACCGCGAGCTGGTCGCCGCCGAGTCGGCTCCGCTGCCCGCCGGAGAGCTGCCGCCGGCCCAGGTCATCGGTACCTTCGGCAGCGGCGCCGTCGACTCCGTGGCCGCGCTGCCGTCCTCCGGCGGCGAGGGTCTCACCGCGCAGGACGTCACCGACCTCGCCCTCGTGAGCGGTTCCGCTTCCTTGGAGCGCATCGCGGCCGGCACGGCCATCGACGCCGGCGGCCTGGTGCCCGATCTGCACGACACCAACAGCTGGATCCAGACGGTCTCCGAGGTCGACCCGGTGGAGCTGCTGGAGGTGCAACTCTGCAACTCCACCGCGCCGTTCATCCTGATCAGCCGGCTCCGGCCGGCGATGTCCGCGGCCCAGGGCAAGCGGAAGTACGTCGTCAACGTCTCCGCCATGGAGGGTGTCTTCAGCCGCGGCTACAAGGGCGCCGGGCACCCGCACACCAACATGGCCAAGGCGGCGCTGAACATGCTCACGCGCACCAGCGCCCAGGAGATGTTCGAGGCGGACGGCATCCTGATGACGGCCGTCGACACCGGCTGGATCACGGACGAGCGGCCGCACCCCGACAAGATGCGCCTCGCCGACGCGGGCTTCCACGCCCCCCTCGACCTGATCGACGGTGCCGCCCGCGTCTACGACCCGATCGTCCGTGGCGAGCAGGGCGAGGACCTCTACGGCTGCTTCCTCAAGGACTACGCCCCCGCGAACTGGTAGGCCTCAAGGCGGCCCTGGGGAACCGGCGGCCCAGAAGGACGCCTCCGCTTCGCGCCATGCTCACGGCCGGTGCACCCGTCACCGGTGCACCGGCCGGTTGTGTGTAGGGTAGGACACGGTGTGGCC
>NZ_JBEXRZ010000230.1:0-11478 GCF_040613325.1 Streptomyces sp. NPDC006283
CCCGCTGGACCGTGCACCCGGCCTCTCTCAACGAACCCACAACACACCAGGCCAGCAAGCCCGCGATACACCAACAAGCCCCCCTCCGAGCGTCAGCCGAGCACCGCGCGCAGCAGCTCTCCGCCATCGACCCCGACTGGAACCCGAGGCTGCTGGGATGGACCGTCGACTGGCAACGCCACCACACAGGCCTGCGGGCATTGCTGGACCAAGGCGCCGGCCTCGAAGACATCCAGCCCGGAGTCACCTGGCACGGCGACGACATCGGCCGATGGGTCGCCCGGCAGCGACGGGACTGGAAACAGCTCAACGAAGAACAGCAACGACGTCTGGGCGAGCTGGGTGTTGAACCGGCTCCACCGCCTGCAGCCGCCCCGAAGACGCGGACAGCGAGCGGGGCGCCGGCAGGGACAGGAAACAGCGCCAGCAAGGCGTCGTCTACGGCGTTCCAACGCGGCCTCACAGCCCTCACCCAATACATCCAACGCGAAGGAACCACCATCGTCAGCAGACAACACGTAGAAGAACTCCCCGACGGCACAGCCGTACGCCTGGGCGTGTTCCTCATGAATCAGAAACAGCGCCGCAACCGACTCGACGAGGGGCAGCGCGCCGCCCTCGCCAACCTCGGATACACCTGGGCAGCCGCCTGACGGCGTGCGAGGCGGCCATGGCGGCCGAACAGCAGGCCACGGCCGGCTGACCTCCCACGCAGCTCAGAGCGCGATCGGTCGGTACTTCAGAGCCTCGTCGACAATCTGCTCCGCAGACGCATCTTGAAGGGCGTCCAAGGGGTGGAGCACCAGGTCACTCACCCCGGGATGCGACACGTTCGCCCCCAGGAGCCGCAGATAGTAGTCGCTCTCCGGGTCGGCCTTCAGGAGTCTGCGAACGATCTCAACGAGCTCGTCCCGGGTGATGTCCGCAACCACAGGGCGAGCCGGCCTGGCCGCCTCCCTCGCGAACTCCTCCAGACTTCTGCTGCCGTAGTACTCGGCGAAGTCGAGAGCCTCGTAATCGTGCCCAGTCATCGCGTTGAAGGCCGCAATCGCCTCGTCCGCCGCCTCCCGGCGGGAGGCCAGCAGGTCAGCGATCCGCTCCACCTCGGCGCACAGCTCGTCCAGCCGCTGCCGACTCACGGGCGGGGGCAACAACTCCGGTCTCAGGTCCACAGCCGAATCATGTCCGTCCGTGCCGACACACCCGAGCCGAGCCCTCTGGGTGCTGCCACTTCTCATCAACATTTCCGGACATCTCAAGCAGGCGTCCGGGGTCGACTCTGTTCATGAGAGGGGACCACCCCCGCAGGCGCGGGGAGCAGAAGCCCGGGTCACGACGAGCCGCCGCGATCAGGGGACCATCCCCGCAGGTGTGGGGAGCAGGCGAGACGGAACCGGATCCGGTTCTCTTCCTCGGGACCATCCCCGCGGGCGCGGGGAACAGACCCCGCCGACGTAACCGAGCAGCGGCTCGGGGGACCTCCCCGCGGGTACGGGGAGCAGGAGACAGCCAGGAAGCGGCCAGCCTGCGGAACAGGACCATCCCCGCAGGTGCGGGGAGCAGTTCGCTTTGGCCGGCAGGCATGCGCCGGAGAAGGGACCATCCCCGCGGGCGCGGGGAGCAGAGGTGAGCTGCGTTCGACTCGGAGTCAAGGTGGGGACCATCCCCGCAGGCGCGGAGAGCAGTCTCCGGGGGTCCTTCCGGTTCGTCGCGGTTGGGGACCATCCCCGCAGGTGCGGGGAGCAGAACGTGTCCGTCGCGAACTTCTCGACGTACAGGGGGCCATCCCCCGCGGGTGCGGGGAGCAGACGCCTCGTCAGACCCGTTGCTGCCGGTCGCGGGGGACCCTCCCCGCGGGCGCGGCGGCGGACTGACGACTCAGTGAACGAGGGATCTGCCTCATTGTTCAGCGTGGTCGCCGTTCCGCTCGACGGCATCCATGAACGGATCGTGCACTCGCAGCTCACGCCCCCGACCTGGACTCGTCAGGACGATCGTCTTCGCCTCGCCAAGAGCTTTGGGACCCGCCCCAAGCAACTCGCGCGTGATCACCACCGCATCGAGCACCTCGACTCGACGCTCAGTCAGTAGCTGCTGCACAGCAGCCATCCCGCCGTCACCGGTCAGCAGCGGCCGACACTCGTTGACGAGCGCCTCAAGCCGAGCCGCCCTCTCCGGACGCAGCCCACTGATCGCCATGCGTCGCCCCTCCACCCTGCTCAAACTCTTCCTCGATCACCCCCGAAGCCAGTAACAACTTGCGATTCGATTGCCACGGAGGCGCCGCGAAGTTCGAGTGCCGTCATTTCTCGTCAACACCGGCGGGCATGCGGACCGCCAACCGCCTCCCAGACTGCCGAACAAACGCTGTCCTTTGAAGTGAACGAAGCCAGTCCCCGTACTGTTCTGAGTGCTCCACCAAGTACGGAGAAGTGTGCACCGGTCTCAGAGGGAAGGTCGTGCTCAGACCAGGGTGGAGATGCAGGTCGTCGCGTACCTGGTCGGCTTCCCACTTGGCCCGGCCGAGCAGGTGCTGCATGCCGTCCGGGGCGGCCTCCCCGGCCCACTCGGCGATGGTCCAGCAGTTCTTGCGCGGTAGTTCCGACAGCAGCCCGAGACCAACTGCCGCGCCCGACGCCGGGGTTCGACCCGCGCATACCGCCCCGCTATCCGGCTCAGCAGGCCCTCGTACGCCTCCTGCCAGCGGGCAGGGTCTACGCTGTGACCTGCGGCCACCGCATGATCTTCAGTCTTCACACACCGATGATCAACGGTGGCCGCACCCGTCTCCACAGCGCGTCAGGGTCGCGCAGCGTCCGCCTGTCGCCCCGTGTCAGGAGGACATGTGCAACGTGGCGAAGTCTGGTGGGTCGAGTTCGACGAGCGGCGGCTGGTCGTACTGCTGTCGGGAGATGACGCGTCCGGGTTCCAGGTGATGCAGGTCGTCGCTCCGGCGGGCCTCGACATCAGCGGTCTGGGCATCGAAGTGACGGTCGGCGCCGGTGAAGGGCTGCCGCTCGAAGGCGTGCTGCGGCTCGCGTTCCCGCGTCCAGGCTTCACCCCGTGCACGTGGCTGACCACCGTGTCCCGGGACGACCTGATAGAGCGGGCGGCCGTCCTGTCTTCCAGGAAGCTCAGCGAGATCGACGATGCCCTCCAACTCGCTGAACAAGCACAGGAGCGGACCCCGGCAACGACCGCGAAGCTCAGCGAGATAAGGGACGCCCTCCGTCGCGGTGAACTCGGGTAGACGGAGAAGGAGCCGACGCCCGCGACGGCATGGGCGATCTCGGGCGAGATGATCCACGCTGGACACCTGCCGCCTCGACGCCCCTCACCATCGAGATCACGATCTACGGCTGGAGTACTAGGACAGGCTGGGCCCTATTTGCGATGCGGTCGGCACGTTCGCTCACGTGGACCAGGGGAGCAGCCGAGAGCGTGTGCGGCGCCGGGCTTCCGGGCCTGCGGTGTCGCGGACGCCTTCTACCGGCTCAAGAACCGGCTCCAGGCCATCGAGCGGGACACCGATGTGGCCTGAGTGGACAACCAGGAGGCCAATCACAGTAGCCTCATCCGCCGCGATCCCCTGCCAAATAGGCCGGTCCCCGAGCGCGGTGGCAGACATGCCCCTCGTAGCGCGGGAAAGCCTGGCGGGCCGCGACACAGCACGTGCCGGTGTGGCGTCACCTGGTCAGCGCCACAGGCATCCGCAGCATCCGTGCACCGGACGGGAGTTGAACAGGAATGGCCCGCAAGGCGGGGCGCGGCTCGCGGGCCGTGCGCGCCCGCTCGATGTCCACGTACGACTGGGAGCCGAAGCCGCGTACGACCAAGACGGGGATGCCGAGGTCGGCCAGCTACTCGGTGAACATGCGGCGCAGCGTGCAGCCCAGTTCCCCGTACGCGGTCACGATTGCCCGGGCGCGATCGACGACGGCGGGCCAGTGGAGGCGTCCCATGCCGGTACATGTACCCGATGTCGTTGTTGCTGGTCAGGGTGCTGGGCAAGCCTCGGGGGCGTGGCGCCGGGCAAGCCTCGGGCGTAGGTGGGCAAGCCTGGGCCGGAGTGCACAGGACGTCGCGTATTTCCCAGATGCCCTGGAACACCAGCCGGTCCGGATGACGCTTGCGTCCCGGATGTCGGGGCCGACGCTCGGCCCTGGGCGGCAGAAGCAGGTTGTGCAGGCGGGCGGCGCCAAGCATCAAGGTGTGGACGCCGTCGCCCAGACTCCGGTCGCGCTGCTCGGCGCCTACTGGCTGGAGCTGCTGCTCGTCGAGGAGCGGAGCCTCAGCTGTTCTGGATGGGGCTCGGGCCCACACTATGAGAGCGATGAGTGGAGCGTCGAGCAACATCATCCATGAACTCCTGCGCTGCCAGGGTGAGGGAGAGAGCCGGCCGATTAGAGGACCCGACCCTGGTGGTGCTGGACACGCAGAGCGTCCACGCGGCTGCCGGGGTCCCCTCCTCCACAACCGGCCGGGATCCCTCGAAGCGGGTGCCGGGCCGCAAGCGGGACTGGCCGTGGATGTGCTGGGCCTGGTCATCGCCATCACCATCCTCGCCGCGGGTACGCACGACAACGCCGCGGGCGTCCCTGCTCGACCAGGTCGCCGAGCATGCCGGCGACACCGTCCGCAGAGCCCTGGTCGACCAGGGCTTCAACTTTTCGGCGGCTTGCGCCGGCGCCTGGGCTATGGAATGACGTTGCTGGTGGAGGAGTTGGATAACGGCCACGTTGGTCATGAGGGCGGCCTCATTACTGGTGAAAACCGGTGGAAGCCGGTGATGTGGCGGTGGTGCGGCCGGGTCAGACGAAGAAGCTGTCGTGGCGAAGGAAGAACTCCGCGCGCTCCTCTTGGCTGAGGTCGTCCAGTTCGGTCACGCCCTCGAAGTAGTCCTCACGCGGCGCGCCGGGGGCGAAGAGCATGAGCATGGAAGCGGGTTCGCCGGACTCATTGCGGAAGGCGTGCAGCCCGCCGACCGGTACGTAGAGGTAGTCGCCGGAGGTGGCGGTGATCCAGCGCCGGCCGTCGAACAGCCGCATGGCTCCGGACAGAATGAAGAATGACTCCGACATCGCCTTGTGGAAGTGTGTGCTCGGCCCGCCGAATTCGGGCCCCATGTCCACTCGGTACAGGCCGTATTCGCCGCCAGTGGAGATGGTGGTGGACAGATAGTGATACGCGGTGCCGGTGGCGTCGGCCGGGGCGTCCGGGCGGGGCTTCGCAATGAAGTCGGGCTCGGCGGTCGCGGGGCGGAATGTCGCGTTGATCTCGCCGTGGTCGCCGAAATAGCGGGGGTCCGGGTAGGACACGAAGACTCCTTGGTGAGAGTGGGGACGCAGGCGGGCGCGCCTCAGGCGTCGATGAAGTCGCGGGTGATCTTGATCAGCCCGCTGGGGTCGGCGAACCAGTCCATGTGGCCCTGGCCCGGGACCTCCACCAGCTCGCTGCCGGCGATCGCCGCGTGCAGCTGCCGGGAACCCTCCAGCGGGATCATCGCGTCCTTACCGAAGCCGACGACTAGCGTGGGCGCGGTGATGACGGGGAGCAGCGGCCTGATGTCCACCTGCAGGTTGAGGTCGATCTGGCGGCCGATGCCGGGCGGCGGCCAGGCGTCGGCGAGCGAGGCCGCCAGGCCCTCGTGGCCGAACCGGTCCAGGGCGGTGGCGCTGAAGCCGGTCAGCGCGGCGAACCGCTTGAACAGCTCGCGGTCGCCGGCCAGCAGCTTCTGCCAGGTCTCGAAGTAGTAGCGGTCGCGCGGCCCGGTGGAGTGCGCCCAGCCGGCGACGAGGACGAGCCGGCGGACGAGTTCGGGGTGGGTGGCGGCGACGGCGGCCGCGCCGACCGCGCCGAGCGAGAAGCCGAGCAGGTCAACGGGGCCTTCGGTGCCGGCGTCGCGTATCGCCGCCGCGATCTGGTCGGCGATCAGGTCGACGGTCAGCTCGCCGCCGTCGTCCTCGGTCCGGCCGCTGCCGCTGAAGTTGGGGCGGATGACGGTGTGGGTGCCGGTGAAGCGGTCCACGACGTTGCCGAAGACCTTCTCGGCGTCGCCGCCGGTGCCGTGGACCAGGGCGAGGCCGGGGCCCTGGCCGTCGAGCTCGTAGTGGACGCGGGTGTTACGGGCGGTGTTACGGACAGCAGCGAACGGCATGACAGCCTCCTCGGCTCCTCGGAGCCCTTGAGTGAGCGCTCACTAGGTGAGTGATAAGATAAATACCAGTTGCCTGAGTGTCAATTAAACGAGCACTCACCTATCTGGCTTGGGAGGATTCATGGCGGATGCGGTGGAGGCGGTGCTGGAGCAGTGGCGCCGGGAGTGTCCCGGTCTCGATGTCGAGCCGATCGGGGTGGTCGGGCGGATCATGCGGCTGTCCCGGCTGTGGGACAAGGAGATCAAGGGCCTTCTCGCTGAACACGGCCTGGAGCCGGGCGAGTTCGACATCCTCTCCACGCTGCGGCGCTCCGGTGAGCCGTACGAGCTGACCGCGGGCACCTTCCTCAAGGCCTCCCTCGTCACCACCGGGGCGATCACCCTGCGGGTCGACCGCATGGCGGACAAGGGCCTGGTCACACGGGTGCCCGGCGACACCGACCGGCGGTCCGTACGCATCCGCCTCACCCCGCAGGGCCTGGATGTGATCGACCGGGTGCTCCCCCTCCACCTGGCCAACGAGGCCCGCCTGCTGGAGGGCCTCGACGCCGGTGAAAGGCAGCACCTCGCCGGCACCCTCGCCACGCTGCTGGAGTTCCGCGGCGACACCGCCTCCCGCTGAGTGGCGCCGCGGGACCGGATGCCCCGGGCCCGGGGCGGTTGTGGCATCTGGCCCGGCGGCGCCGTGAGTCGGGCCACAGGGCGGGGGGCGTTGCTCTGCGAGCATGTCGGGCATGGAGAGCGGGGGTGAGCACGCGCGGCTGTGGACCGCTCGTGGCAGCTCACAGGTGGAGTTGCTGGCGGCACGGTTCGAGCGGTTCGCCTTTGGGTGCGGCCCCTTTCGGGGAAGGTCGTTGATCAAGCTCCGAGTTGGTAGTCGCGCTGGTTGGGGTAGGTGCGCTGGTGTTCCCGGGTGTGGTGGTAGGCGAGACGCGTCGAGGTCGTCGTTGGCCTGGACGGCCCGGAGTTTGAGGACGGCTTCGGCGCTGTCCAGGCCCCAGCGGGCGCCGGTGATATCGAGTCGGTCGCCCACGATGTGTCGGCAGGCTCCTTCGACCGAGCCGGTCGCGATCGGCCAGCCTGCCTCCAGCGCGATGTCGTAGCGGAGCCGGTCGAGATGCCCGGTCAGGTAGCGCACGCCCGTCTCCACGCCGCCCCGTTTCGCACCGCTGAGCTGGTCCTTCTCGGCCTGCATGGTCATCTCCCGGGTGACACGGGCGGCGTGTCCGTGCAGATCGCGGTGAGTTTCTCCGCGGTGAAGGTCTCCGCGGCCTCGCCGGTGAACCCGAGATCGGCGTTGGGACCATCCCCGCGAGCGCGGGAAGCAGACCCCGAGGATCACCGTCCCGGCCGCCGTTCGGGGGACCATCCCCGCGGGCGCGGGAAGCAGGACGCGTCCTGCCGCACCATCGGGCCCGAAGCGGGACCATCCCCGCGGGCGCAGGGAGCAGCATTTGGGTAGACGTCACCCGCTCGCATCATGGGGACCATCCCCGCGGGCGCGGGGAGCAGGTGTTCGCGGCGCCGACCGCTTCGGCGGTGGCGGGGCCATCCCCGCGGATGAAGGAAGCAGCCACCCGCTCGTGTCGGTCTCTATCCCGGACGTGGGACCATCCCCGCAGGTGCGGGGAGCAGGTGTAGCTGAAGCGGGACGGACACGGTCTCGGGACCATCCCCCCGGGCGCGGGGAGCAGGTGTAGCCGAAGCGGGGCGGTGTGCGGCCGATGGGACCATCCCCGCGGGTACGGGGAGCAGCCTCTGCCCTAGCGGAGGCGGGGCGTTCGTGCGGGACCATCTCCGCAGGCGCAGGGACCAGGCCACCGCATGGAGCGAAGCGTGGCGGCACGTGGGACCATCCCCGCAGGCGCGGGGGGGCAGCCGCGGATCCCGTTCCGGCCGCACATCGCCGCGGGACCATCCCCGCGGGCGCGGGGAGCAGTGCTCGCGATCCTGCGGCACGTGTGAGAGGTCGGGACCATCCCCGCGGGCACGGGAAGCAGTTCGGCCTCCAGGCCGCGGGCGCGCCCCTCGATGGGACCATCCCCGCGGGCGCGAGGAGCAGCCTCTCGGTGGGCGCGGTCCATCGGCAGCGTGCGGTTGCCGAGGCCCAGTCCGTGCACGGTTTCGGTCAGGCGCGCGGCGAGCTCGTTTCCGACCGCTCGCATCCGCAGGCCAGCCCCTTGGCCGATGCCTCCAGTGAGGTCGATCCCGGCCCTCGTGGCCAGATCCACGGGTGCGGCCGTGGTGAAGGAGAGGCGCAGCCGCTGGTCGATCGCGGTGCCGACGTTGCCGGCCTCAGTGCCGACGCCGGGCCCTGGCAGCAGAACGGTGTCGGTGCGGTGCTGGGAGCGGAAGGATTCGCGCAGCGGCCGGGGGCCGGCTGACAGCTCGCGGTCCAGGAACCGGCGCAGTGGAGTGCGGGGACTGTGCAGTCCGGAGGTCAGGCTCATTGAGGGCCACCGCCTTGAGGAGCACCGCCTGCGGGCGGTGGGAGTCGTCACGGCGACACTACGAACCGGCGCTGACAATGTGTCACTCACACGAGTGAGTTGCTTGTCGCCCGCACGGAACTGTTCCCCCGAGCGGGTGACGGAAGGCGGCGGGCGCCGGCCGTGCCGGACAGGCGGCGGAGCGTCTTTGGCGAGGCATCTCACGCATCGAGCCGCATCCTCGAGCCCAAGGCAGAGTGATCAAGCGGTTCGTTCGTAGCTTCACAGCACAGCAGCAACGAAGGCCCGGGACCAATTGGTCCCGGGCCTCTTCTCGTCTTGGGTCGGCCTACCAGTACAGGAACTTGCCGGTGCAAGGGTCAGGGGCGTTGTTCCTGTCCTCGCAGACCCGAACTGCGTAGAAGCCACCATCGTCGTAGGCCTTGGTGGAGCAGCCGGCCGCTGATCCGTTGGCGTCGTACGTGCGCTTGTGGACGGGTACCGCCGACCACCTGACGTCGATGTACGCCTGGTTGCCGTCGGCCTCCTTGTCGCAGATGGTGATGAGGCCGTTGCTGTCGAGCAGGGCGAAGTCGTCGCCCTGGTAGATCGTCGTCGATTGCGCGTAGGCCGCTGTGGCAGAGGCCACCGCCAGCGTGATGGCTGCTCCACCCACTCCTAACGAGGTCAGCAGGGCGCGGTGCTTGGACCGTAATGCGGCGCTTATGGAAGTGCTCACAGATACTCCTTTGTAGGACGGCGGACAGAGAACGCTGAAGGCACACCTCGAACATGGGCTGGTGCGCCGCAATCCTCAAACCGGCTCGCCGGGATCGGCCGGGGGTGCCGGTCCGGGCCGGGCGCGGGGGCGGTGCAGAGGCGGTAGCCGGACTCCAGACCGGCCTCCCGCACCACGGGGCACACCCGCCCCCAGGCCGCGCCAAGGTGAAGGTTCAGTGGTCGGTGGCTTTGGGGTGTCCCGGGGGGAGGCATGGTCGATCCAGACGGTGCGGCGATCGGTGTCGAGGAGGTACCAGATGCGACCGCCGGCGGTGACCTCGATCTGCCAGCAGTCCATCGTTTCGCCGCGGTGGGTGCCGTGGACGTCAGACCCCGCTGGAGCGACGGGGCCAGGTAGGGGCAGTGGGCGGTCATCTGCCGCGCGTAGTCGCTGATGTCCACGGATCGCGGCCTGGTGGTGCTGGCCTCAACGAGGCGCAGCGCCCCGGCGGTGGGCCGGGGCGCTGCGCTGGTGCGGCCGATGGGACCATCCCCGCGGGCGCGAGGAGCAGTCGTTGGACTTGTCGCCGTTGGTGAAGCGCAGGGGACCATCCCCGCGGCCGCGGGGAACAGCTGGTCGCCGCCGTGATCCTCGCCCTTGTGCTGGGACCATCCCCGCAGGTACGGGGAGCACGCTCCAAGGAAGGTGGGCGCCGTGGTCGTGAAGGGACCATCCCCGCGGGCGCAGGGAGCAGATTCACTGACGCCCGAAGCCCAAACCGGTGGCCGCCTCGCCCGTCTGCCCGGCATGCTCCGGAAATGAACATCCCCCCTGGCTCGCTTCCCGTTGTCTACGCAGATGAGTCCTCGAACTCAGGGCAGAACCTGCTCGACCCGGATCAGCCGGTGTTCACGGTGGCAGGGGTCCACCTGCCCGACGAGTTGGCCGCGTCCATCGTGGACGAGGTCCGAGCCCAGCTGCCCCTCACCCAGGGAGAGCCCAAGTACGGCTCCCTGGCTCGCTCCTCCCGGGGACGGAAGGCGTTGATGCGGGCCTTCGAGCAACTTCCTGAGGGAAGCACACGCAGCTATCTGATACACAAGCGGTTCATGGTGACGACGAAACTGGTCGACGTCCTGGTCGAGCCGCTGGCGGATGCGGACGGCTTCAACCTGTACGAGGACAAACAGGCGCTGGCTCTGGCGGAACTGCTGCACGTGGGCGGGCCGGTCTGCGGGGACGCTACGGCCTACCGCCAGCTACTTCAAACCTTCGTGAACTGGGTGCGGCAGCGGGTCTCAACCGACGAGCTGTTCGCAGCCGTGGCCACTTACAAGGCATCAGTGTCGGTGGACTACGGTGACTTCGCCGAGTGGATTGATCTACTGGAGTACTGCCGAGGCGTGGCCGATGAGACCGCCGCCGACCTCGCTGCCGGCGAACAGCGGGACATACTCGACCCGGCGATTCCCTCGCTGTACTGCCTGTGCACCAGCTTTGGTGAATCCCTTAGGCAATTCCGTCTCGTTCACGACGCGTCCAAGGTGATCGACCGCAACACGATGCTATTGCGTATGGCGCACCTGTTCCCGGACCTTGCCCACCCAGGGCAATTCAATGACCCGTTTCCGGCCATTCGGATCGACTTCGCAGACAGCAAAGCCCACCCACAGCTCCAGCTGGCGGACTGGGCGGCGGGCGCGGTACGGCAGTGGGCTGCCCACTTGGCCGTGGGCGGCGGCGACCGTTTCTCGGAGGAACTGGCGGATGTGGTCTCGCCCTGGGTGGTCGACGCTGTCTGGCCGACCGGCCCCTGACGAGGCGGAGCTGCAGGGCAGGACCATCCCCGCGGGCGCAGGGAACAGAGCGACGGTTGTCGTCCAGCGTGAAGTGCCAGGGACTATCCCCGCAGGTGCGAGGAGCAGAGGTGAGCTGCGTTCGACTCGGAGTCAAGGTGGGGACCATCCTCGCGGGTGCGCGGCCATCGTCGACCGGCTCACGTTCAACGGCACCATCATCGAGACCGGCACCGACTCCTACCGCATCGCCAGCACCCGGGCCCGAGCTGAGGAGCCCGCCAAGGCCGGCTGACATCTGCCGTTGCCTGACTCGACGGCCTGCCGCCCTGACGGGCGGCGGCCGGCCCGCATTCGCGGGCAGTGCTGTCCTGT
>NZ_JBEXRZ010000231.1:0-11453 GCF_040613325.1 Streptomyces sp. NPDC006283
TCGACCTTCTCGACCTTTCCGTTGCCCTCACGGACGACGGAGAGGAAGTTCTCGATCAGCGGGGAGACAGAACGCTCCTCGAGATCGGGGTCGAGATCTCGTACGTGGCTTCGCCACCCTACTGAAACCGGCCGAGCGCAACGACGTGAAACTCACTGAGTAGATCAGGACCGCCAGTGCCGCCGACCTGCCCCACCTGCGACGCAGTCTCACCAACGGCCTCGAAAACGACCGGACATCTTCGGTGCGGCAGTAACACCCGCACCGCGAGGATCATGAGACAGATGCACGGACGCCGCCGACCCAGGGGTGACGCTTGGTGTCGAGCCCCAATTGCGACAGACCCTGTTGAGTTGGGACCAGGCCACACCCCCTCCCCTCCACGTTTGGGGGTCTGGCCGGCGGTACGCCGTGTCGGCTCGCATGTCCCGGGAGCGGTCTGTGCATCCGTATGTGACGCGACTGAGGTTAGAAGGGCGTCAGTAGGCGCCGTTCACATTGTCGATTGAGCCGTACTTGTCGGCGGCGTAATTGCATGCGGCGGTGATGTTGGCCACCGGGTCGTAGCTGTCCATCGACGTGCCGGGCACGTGATAGGCGCCGAACGTCGGGTCGATGACCTGAAGGAGTCCCTTGGACGGAGTTCCTGCCACGGCGTTGGAGTCCCAGTTGTTCTTAGCCAGCGGATTGCCCGAAGACTCGCGCATGATGTTCCGGTGGATGCCGTTGTACGAGCCGGGGATGCCGTGCTTGGCCATGACATCGAGCGACTCCCTGATCCAGCCGTCGAGGTTGTTCGCATAGGTCGCGGGCTTCGCGGCTGTGGCGGCACTATTGGAGGCCAGTGTGCTCCTCCGCGCGGAGCGGCTGGCCTCTTCCGGAGAAGACGTGTTGGGGGTCACCTTGGTCTGTTTGCCGACCGTCAGCTGGAGACCCGCGTGAATCAGCGAAGGGTTGCTACCGATTGCCCGCCGGTTGTCCTTGTACAGTCGCATCCAGCCTCCGCTCAGAGAGTGCGCGTGTGCGATCTTGGAAAGGGAGTCGCCCACAGTGACGGAATAGGTGGTGGGCAGAGCCTTCTTCGCGGCGGCGGGCGTGGCGCCCGCGATGGCCGGCGCCACAGCCTCTTCTGCTGTAAAGGAGTGCGCCGTCGGCTGTGCCGCGTCAGCAGTGGTCGCGCCGATCACCGGCAGGACGAGTGCGGCAGTTCCCGCACCCGCAGCGACGAAATCCCGAGTGATCGGGCTGGACTTGGGACTGCGATGTTTACCCTTTGCGGGCATGGCGAGTTCCTCTCCGTCGCCTGCGAGGTCGGCTGTCGGGTTTCGGGCTGGAGATGCCCGGCCGCAGTAGGAGTGCGTGAGCCGTTCCGGTTGCCGGATCGTCGACCTACCTGGATCCCCCGCTCCTGCCGTGCGTAAGATGGGTGGGTTTACCAGACGACGGCAGGATTCAGCGTTTCATCTGGATTGTGGCGATTGCGGTGACCGTAAGCGGAAGCGCTGCTCCGTTTCAGAGACTTTTCGGGCACGGCGTGCGGACGCCGACTGTGAGGCGCGCCGCTTGTGGGATCCGATCTAACGTCTCCGCCGCTATTAGCGGCAACCTTGTTGTCATAAGACCGGGTCGTGATTCTGGTGGAGGGAGCGTGCCGTGTGGTGCCGGAGGGGGCCCGGGAGGCGGCGACGTCCCACGAAGGCGCAAGTCCAGCTCCCGGAGGTCGGCGCGCCAGGGGTGCCGACGGTCGCAGCGGGTCAGGTCCTGGGAGGTATCCGCCGCGTTACGAAGGAACGGCTCCTTGGCGGGCCACTCGATCGCGAGACGGTCCGTGGCGCGGCACGGTAGTAGCTACAGGCAGGCGCGGCCACGTCGATCTCGCTCCAGGCTGCCGACGATGGCAGCGCCCCGCGCGGTCAGCTCGGTGCCGATGCGCATCACCTCGGCCGCCTCGCGCAGCAGGTCCGGCGCGTGCGCATACCCCTCGTCCGGCCCACTGGGCGAGCTGGATGAGGTTGGTGGCCCGCAGACCTTCCGCCGACCATCGGTGCGGGCGGAGAACGTCTCCGGTGAATGGACGGCTTCAACCTCGCTTCCGTGGACGAAGCTCACGGAATGACCTCCTGTGCCGCCTGGGTGCCGAAAGTCAGCAGCACCGACTACCGGCGGACCAGGCGTGCCGGGTCGATGTCGAAGCCGAAGGGTTCGGTCACGGTCGTGGTGTCGCCGGCCTGCATGAGCCGGTCCCGGTAGGTGCCGTTGTCCAGGTGTCCGAGGTAGAGGCGTGGTGCGGGGTCGAGTTCCAGGCGCCAGCAGTGCGGGATCCCCGCAGCCGCGTACACGGCCGGCTTCATTTTCGGTCGGTTACGGGCAGCGCGATGACATCGGCCGTCGTGCTGACCCACGGCCATCCCTTTCAACCTCCTTCTCCGGGCAGCCACTGACAGTGCGACCCGGCAGAGTGCCGCTGTCGCCTGCCAGGCCAGCCTCGGGCGGCAACCTCTACGGTCGTGATCGGGCCCCCGAGCGCGATCTCCGCCCCAGGCGCGGTACACGGGAGCGGTTGATCGTCAGCGAGGGGCGCGCTCAGAGCCCCTCGGGGAACTGCTGATCAGCGCGACGCCGCTGCGGCGTGTTACCAGGTGATCGTCAGGTGGCGAGGCGCGGGCCCGGAGCGGTCTTTGGCGATGAAGACATTGACTTCATCGGGTTCGGTCCGGTCCACGAGGGCCACGGTGTCGGCGTGGTATTCCAGGTTGGCTCCGATACCGAGATCGTCGATGTCCAGTAGTGTCCCGGGCCGCCGGGGGCGTTCCAGGCGGGCGATGAGCAGGATGGGCGGAAGCCCCAAGGCCTCGGTCATGGCGATCTGCTTGAGCGCGCATCCGATGTCGTCCGCGGCTTCTGCGGTCTGGACCGGGGCGTCCAGGTCTGTGTTCATCAGTTGGAGGCGGTCGATGACGACCAGATCTGCGGGCGTACGGGAGTCGGTCAGTCTGGTGAGTATTTCTTGCACGTACCAGGTGGTGGGGCGCTGCTTCTGAATGATGGTCAGGTTGGGAACGGGGTTGCGCGGGGTGAGGTCCGGGGCGAAAAGGACGGCGTGCAGACCGTTCGCGGCAGCGTGTACCGCGATGTCGTAGCCGACCTGCGCCTCTCGGTTCCGGGAGCGTGTGCCCAGGCAGACCACGTGTGCAGGCTGGAGTTTGAGGACGTCGTCCATCTCCGGCCAGGGCGTGATGCCGTCGCCTTCCTCGATGTTTCCTCCGCCGGCTCGGCGAGCGAGCCGGGAGAGGAAGCGCGATGCTGCGGAGGACCGGTCAGCCATCAGGGCCCCAGCAACCGGGCGGTCTCCGGACGGTTGCCCGGCACGCGTTCCGCAGTCGAAGCGAAGTCGTCAACGCCGATTCGATGACTGAATGGTAGACGCCTGCGGCAGGGTGCCACTTGCACGGGATGCGGCCCCCAGACCCAGTGATGCGACTCGCCTCTGGTCACCTCGGCAATCGTGGTCGCACTCATGGAGTCAGGCTCCATGGGCTTCGAACAGATCGGGCAGTCGTACATCATCCGTGTGCTCCCTTGCACAGGTAGCAGCCTTATCTTAATGCGGTTGTAGGATTTCGCGGTCCGGGTGTAGGTCGCCACCCTGACCAGGAGCTCTCGGCTGTCGCAGCCCGTCCTCGTCTGGTGTCTCAGGCTCGTGGCATTTCTTCAGGGTCGACTTTGGCGGTCGACCAGCTATTTCTGCCACTTACGCTGGGCTGGAACTCCGCCACCGCATCCTGCTTCCCAGACGGACACCAAGCTCACCACCGGCTGCGGGCCAGACCCGTTCGTTTGACAGACCCGTATCAGACCTTCCAGTCAAGGAACTACAGCAGCTGTTCGCCGACCCGATGATCATGATCAGCGAGCGCCCCGCCGAATGCTGGAGGATCCGACGCGCCCGACAATCCGGCATGCCTGGTTGTTACTGAAGCCCTGCTGCATGAGCGGAAGTATGGAGCCCTCTCGGCGGTGAGCCTCTTCGCCCCCTGAGACCTCCAGTTCTCCCGGATCCCGAAGTCCATCGCACCCCCTTGAGCCCGCCGCCTGAGTCCCCTAATACGGCCGGGTGGCCCCAGGGGCCCTGTCAAGGGACCGGCGGCACTAGCTAGGGGCGCCCGTTGGATCTGCGGTCCCCTTCCGCTTCGTCCGGTCTGCCGGACTGGGTGAGCCCCGCCCGGCCCCTGACCCCGGTCACGGGTGGCCCATGACTACTGGCCGTCTCCGGATGACCTCGTTAAAATCGCATAAAATTAATATATTGCCCTGATCTGAGAGGAAATATGGCCGATGACGTCGCGGGCACCCGCCCACCGCCCAGCCCGCACGACCCTCGAAAGCAGGGGGAACTGAAACACAACGCGATCGGTTTCCTCGACGCGCTTGTCATCGGTATCAACGCCACTTCCCCGGCGTACTCGCTGGCTGCCGTCATCGGAGCCGTCGTGGCCCTCGTGGGCATCTACGCCCCGGGTGTGGTCCTGGCGTCATTCGTACCGATGCTGCTGATCGCTTCGGCCTTCTTCTACCTCAACCACGTCGACCAGGACTGCGGCACGACGTTCTCGTGGGTCACCAGGGCCATGGGCCCCTGGACGGGCTGGATGGGCGGCTGGGCCATCATGATGACCGGCGTCCTCGTCATTGGTTCACTGGCCGACGTCGCCGTCGGCTTCGGACTACTCACCGTCGGCCTCGACGGCTGGGCCGACAACCCGGTCATCCGCCAGGTGCTCACAGTGCTGGTCATCCTCGTAATGACGGGCATCTGCGTCATCGGTACCGAGGCGTCGGCCCATGTGCAGAACGTGCTCATCCTCGCGCAGATCGCCTCCCTGCTCGCCTTCGCCGTCGTCGCGGTCTACCGCGTCTACGACGGCACGAGTCCCCTCGGGCCCATCGAACCCGTCATCGAGTGGCTGAATCCGTTCGGGGCTGGTGGCTCCGCACTGACCGGCGGCCTGCTACTGGGCGTGTTCATGTACTGGGGCTGGGAGTCGGCCGTCAATCTCACCGAAGAAGTCAAGAACTCCGCCAGCGCCCCCGGCCGGGCCGGGATCTGGTCAACGGTCATCCTGCTCGTGACCTATCTGTCGGTCAC
Source organism: Streptomyces sp. NPDC006283 (assembly GCF_040613325.1). NCBI lineage: Bacteria > Bacillati > Actinomycetota > Actinomycetes > Kitasatosporales > Streptomycetaceae > Streptomyces > Streptomyces sp. NPDC006283. Next base: position 5,147 of record NZ_JBEXRZ010000231.1, read on the forward strand.
CATCGCGGTCGTGGCGTTTGCCGGACCGGCGTTCCTGGCCAAGAACGCGTCTGAGGAGGAGTTCATCTTCGCCCTGCTCGCCCGCCAGATCATGGGCGGATGGGACTGGCTCGTGCTGCTGGCGGTCTGCACCTCCGCACTGGCCGCGACCCAGACGACGATCATTCCGGCGTCGCGCACGGGGCTGTCCATGGCCCGTAGGAGAGCGCTGCCGATCGTGTTCGCCCGTATCCACCCGCGCTTCCGCACCCCCGATGTGAGCACCTGGGCCGTCGCCTTCGTTGCCATCGCCTGGTATCTGATCGTCAGCCAGGTTAGCGAGAACGCGCTCTTCGACTCCCTCACGGCGCTGTCGCTGCTCATCGCGTTCTACTACGCGCTCACGGGCGTCGCCTGCGCCGTCTACTACAGGCGCCATCTCACCGAGAACATCCGCAACTTCCTCCGGATCGGCGTGGGGCCCCTGACCGGCTCCGTGCTGTTGACGTGGCTGCTGGCGGAATCCGTCATCGACATGTCGAATCCCGCGAACTCCTACAGCGGTGTCTCGTGGTTCGGGCTCGGCCCGCCCCTCATCATCGGTATCGGCATCGTGATCGTGGGCCTGCTCATCATGTCCGCCCAGCGCCTGGCGGCACCGGGATTCTGGAGCGAAAGCCGTGGTGTGGCCAATCCCGAGATCGTGCACGCCATGGAGCGCCATCGCAGAGTCGCCAAGCACCCCAGAGACCCCGAGGAGTCCTGAGATGTCGATCATCCTCGGCTACGACGAATCACCCGGCGCTGTGCGGGCGCTGCACGTCGCGATCGAGGTGGCATCGGCTTTCGGCCAGCCACTGGTACTCGTCTACGGCGCTGCGGCCCCCGGCAGCATGGGTGAGGAGTACCAGGCCCACGCCGAGGTACTCCGCGAGATCGGCAGGGCCGCGCTCGCCAATGCCGTCGAGGCGGCCGACGACGCCGGCGTGCCGACGGCTGTAGAGATCATCGACGAAAAACCGGCGCAGGCCCTGCTCAATGCCGCTGTGCGCCATGAGGCACAGGTCATCGTGGTCGGCAGCTACGGAGAGAGCCCAATGCGCGGCGCTCTGTTGGGATCAACCCCCCACAAGCTGCTGCATCTGTCGAAGATTCCCGTGCTCTGCGTTCCGGCGGCGGACTGACCTCGATCATTCAAACGTGCAGGTCATCGCGCGCTCGGACGGGCACTCCGCTCTGGTTCTCACGAGCCACGCCCGGGCGGACACATGATCTGACCGCCGCCCGCCCCCACGGCATCGCCCAGGCCTGCCTCACCCGCCAGATCCTCCTCCTCGCAGACCGCGCCTACCAGGGCGCCGGCGCCACATTCCGCACCCCCTACTACCGCCACAGTGAACAACCCGACCACTACCAGCAGTTCAACCGGGACCCCGCCCGACTCCGAGTCCTAGGCGAACGCGCCTTCGCACGTCTCAAGTCCTGGCAAGTGCTGCGGCGAGCACGCTGCTCGACCAACCGCATCGGCAGAACCGTGGCAGCAGTACACACACTCCTGACCTGTGGCCAATCAGGATGAAAGAGGCTCACTCAAACCGACCTCGCTCCTGCTGCTTGACAAGCACGACAAGCGTAGGAGTCAGCCGTTCATCTGCGGTTGACGACTCGCGAGCGTGGAAATCGGTACGGGGGCTGTCCGCCGACGCCGCTCAACAGACCGAGTCCTCGCCTGTTACGGGAACGGCCTCGTCACCCGTTTTCGTCTATGTGGTCGTTACTTGGGTGAGCAGTTGGGGTGGCGGCGATAGACGGTGAGGGTGTCGATGAGGTCGAAATCGTGGGCGGCCAAAAGACGAGCGGTGGGTTCGTAGCCCGGGTCGGCATGGGTGGCGGTACGGCGGGCGCCCGCGGCGGCGGCGACGTGGAGGCACTGGGTGAGCAGGCGGTGGCCCAGTCCTCGGCGGCGGTGCATGGGGTGAACCGCGAGGTGCCACAGGGTGGCGGTGCCGGATTCGGGGTCCGGGCGAGAGAGCAGGGCGCTAGCCAGCACGTGGTCGTCCATGCCGATGACGGTCAGGCGCCATCCCCCAAAGTCGTTGAGCAGGGTCACGTCTGCGATCGGATCGGCCAGCTCAGGCGGAGATTCGGTGAGGTCGTGCAGCAGGTAGTGCTGGCTGGTGGTGGGAGTGAAACCGGCTGCGGTGAGGGCGCGGACGGTGGCGAGCCGGTGCCCTCCTGGCAGGCCGGGGACGTCGGCGCTGGTAGCCGGTGCGGTGAAGGCATACAGCGTGCGGGGGCCGAGATGGCTGCGGGCGAAGGACAGCAGCGCGGCGATGGCGTTAAAGTCTTCGCCCGCGTGGAGCCAGTGGATCAGCCCCGCGTCATCGGGACGGCGCACCGCCAGGCACATCACTCCGCGTACCTGACCGCCTTCCAGGCCCGTCAGCGTAAACGTTTTGCTTCCCTCTGGTCGCTGTGCGGGAAGCCCGTGGGGCGGCGGTAGTTCGCCGGGAAGCTTGTCACGGGCAACCAGCTCTCGCACGGCGGGGAGGTCCGCGGGCGCGTAGGGGCGCACCGAAAAACGGCCGGGTTCCTCCAAGCCCGTCGATCCGGCCCACTGGTTCTGTCCGGTGTGGATCACTGCTACTCCCGCGTCTCGCAATGGTTGTCACCTGCCGGATACATGGCACGAAACAAGATAAATAATATAAATGGGATGCGGCTGGGCGGTGCATGAGTAATTGCTGCTCACGGGATCACTGCACTGAGAGTTTGGAGTTGGCGCACGCCATGGACGAGGCGTCAACCGAGCGGGATGCGTGAGGCGAGGACATGTCATTTGATGTCAGTGTTGGCTTCCGTGGGCTGAGTGCGCCGCCATTTCTGGGCACCGGTCGAAAGGTCGACGGTTCTGTGTGAAGGTCGTCGCCGACGGACTTCGCGGGGGAGGTCGGCCCGCTGCACCTCGACGTCGTCGTCGTGGGCGTCGGCCTGTCCGGCAGCGGTGCGGTGCGGTGCCTGTCCACCGAGCGCGGCCTCGCTGAGCCCGGCGCGGCCGAGGGCCGGGCTCACGGGGGCAGGTATCGCTACGGCAATGGCACGTAAGAAGTGATTTACGCTTCACGGACGGCGACAGTGAGTGACGGCTGGCGTACGACCCACTCAAGGGCCACGCGCACATGCGCCTGACGGAATCCACCGCAACTAGAAATCTGGAAAGCATTGTGAGAGCAGTTCATGCTCGGCCTGGTAGTCGTTGGACTCTGCGGACCGTTTGCAGTGAGACGTAAGCCTTTGAGGTCACCATAAGCCGGCTACCGCACTGAACCCTTTCATCCCGTCCTTGAACGGTGAAAAGGGCTGGTCAGAGGGGTGGGGAAGTGACATGGCAGGCTCCTGGTCGTTGGCTGGTGACTTCACTCAACACACCGGCGTCCGAGAGGCCCTGTTGGTTTCGTATCCTTCCACGCTCGATGTCGAGGAAGTCTCCCTGGCGGTGCCTGGGTTGTTCCAAGCAGGCATCCTTGGCACTCGCGCATCTGCGGAAGAACGAGACGTTTCCGCAGTTCGCGGCGGGGTTCGGTGTCTCTACGGCGACTGCCTGGCGGTATGCCGAGGAGACCGTCGAGGTCCTGGCTGCGTGGGCTCCGGGATCTGCACGAAGCACCGGCTGCCGGCCTGGGTGAAGGCGACTTCGTCATCGTTGACGGCACCCTGCCCCTCACCGACCGGATCGCGGCGGACGAACCGAACTACTCGATGAAACACCGCAGGCACGGCATCAACGTGCAGCTCACCGCCCGCCCCGACGGCACACCCCTGTGGTTTTTCGAGGCACTGCCGGGCCGGACTCATGACCTGACGGCGGCCTACACCACACGGCATCATCCAAGCCTGTCTGACCCGGCAGATCCTCGTCCCGGCCGACCGCGCCTACCAGGGCGTCGGCGCCACGGTCCGCAGCCCCTACTACCACCACCGGATCCCACCGGCCCAACTACCAGCAATACCACCGGGAACACGCCCGACTCCGAGCCCCCCGGCGAACGCGCCTTCGCACAGCTCAAGCAATGGCACATCCTCGGCCGAGCCCGCTGCTCGCCCAACCGCATCGCCGGATCACGAAACCGTTCAAACCTTGCTGACCTGCAACTACCAAGGATGAAAAGGGTTCACTGCGGACGGTCTACCGGAAAGGTCGGGTGGTCTTGCTCTCACGGCCAGGCCGCGGTCAGCGGATGTCGCGGTTCGACGTGAGGCGGTCGTGGCGCGGGCCTCGCGATCTGCGAGGCCGGCCCGGATCGCCGCGCCGGTGAGGGCTTCCGTCAGGGAGTCGCCGAGGCCGTTCTCGTAAGCGCGGAGCATGCCGCCCAGAACAGTTGGGTGTTCCGCTGCCCCTCCTACGCGGTGGCCGATGGCCAGGAAGCCAACGTCCAGTTCGAGGCATACTCGGTGATCACTCTGGGAGGCTGCCCCGCCGCTGTTACTACCTGCGGCGTTGTCGCACGATCGAGGGGCGGTCTCCGTGAGACCGCCCCCGCAACGTCCGGAGCCCCGCCACTCCCGTCACCCGGCGAAAGACCAGGTCAGAGTCTGCGTCGGACGCTCCGGCACTCAGCCCTGTCCGTTTTGTCCCTGCGGTCCGCCCCTCCTTTTTGCCGGGCATTCTCCTGCTCGCGTGCGGCTTTCAAGCCGCCTTCCATGAGGTCCTTGCCGACCTGCATCCCGGCGGCGTCGTGGTGGGCGCGAGCAGTGGTGAAGTCCATGCTGACCGGCGACAAGTCTGTCCTGCCTGCGCGGGCCGCCGCGGTAATCAGGCCTTCCAGCCAGAACAGTGAGCTCTTTCAGCTTGCCTACTGATCGGGTGACGTCGTGGTGTACGCAACGCACGAGGCTCCCGTGCCGTTGAGGGAGGTGTTCGAAGTCTCATCTCGCTGGCACAGGAGCCTCGTTGGTTCACTATCCTGCCGCACTCGACCTTCCTCACGCTCTGGTCGAGTGGGTCACCATGCTCATCGTCACCCGCGAGGGTGACCGCCGCTGCAAGCTGGCCCCGCACCAACGCGCGCTGGTCGCCCTGGTGTACCTGCGCAAGCACGACACCCTCGCACAGATAGCCGCTGGCTTCGGGATCTCCGTCGGCACCGCCCACGCCTACACCTCGAAGGGGTGATTGACCTGCTCGCCGACCAGGCACCGGGCCTGCTCCAAGTCCTGCGCGAGAACGACCCCGACTACGTCCTGCTCGACGGCACCCTTGCCGAGTGCGACCGCCTCGGCCACGGACGGGACGACCACTCCGCCAAGCACCGCCGCCACGGTGTCAACGTGCAGGTCATCACCGACCCGGTCGGCGACATGCTGTGGATCTCGCCCGCGCTGCCGGGACGGTGCCACGACCTGACCGCTGCCCGCACGCACAGGATCATCCGGATCTGCCAGCGCCAGGGCGTGCCCGTCCTCGCCGACCGCGCCTACCAGGGCGTCGGCCCCTGGGTGACCGTATCGGACTCAAGCGGCCACCCGGTGGCGAACTCACCCCGACCCAAGCACCGTCAACCGCGCCCTCGCCACGGCTCGCGCACCTGTCGAGCGCGTGATGGCACGGCTGAAGTCCTGGCGCGTCATCCGCAGAGCACGCAGCAGCCCGAATCGAATGACGTCAATCGCGAAGGCACTGCTTCACCCTCGAGCGGCAACGCTGAAAGAGCTCAGTGAAGAAGCCGGCGACGCGGAAGCGTCAGTAGACGGTGGCCCAGGGGCCGAACTCGGAGGGCATCTCCCATAACTGGCCGCTGGACCGGAACCGCCTCACCCCCTCGAACTGTTCCGCAGTAGCTCGGGGTAAGGCCAAACCTGCCGATCAAGAGGTAGGGCTCGAGGAACTTCCACTGAGCATCGGCGAGTTGCTTGCGCGTCACGGCAAATTCCTACCGGGTTCCACGCACGAAGGAAGGAATTGCGCAGCAGAGTCGACGCACTCCGTAAAGCCCCCACTCAGCCGAAACATCCGCAGAATCTCCGAGAGATCCGTGCCAGCGTCAGTGCTGCGCGCTACGACGTTTCCGCGCGGCCCACATGATGCCGCCGCCCGCGACGATTACTAGAGCGGCCCCGCCGCCGATCAGAGGCGCGGAGCTGGAGGAGCCCGTCTCGGCCAGGTCGCCCGAGGGGGAGCTCGGCTTTGCCGAGGGGACCGTGGGAGCGGTGCCGCTGGTGTCCGACCCGCCGGACGTGCCGCTGGTGTCCGACCCGCCGGACGTGCCGCTGGTGTCCGACCCGCCGGACGTGCCGCCACCCGTCGTGCCGCCCGTGGTGCCGCCCGTAG
>NZ_JBEXRZ010000232.1:0-11360 GCF_040613325.1 Streptomyces sp. NPDC006283
GTGTGTGACGACGACCTCGCCGTCGCGGATTTCACCGCGCCAGCCGTCGGGCTCCGCGTGCCGTGCTGATCGGATTCCCGAGCCCGGCCCGATGACGGCTTTCCCGGCCGGCCGGGGCGCTCACGGGGCGCCGGTCAGCAGTGCAGGGGTTTGCGCCAGGCGCATTCCAGGGACGCGTCCGGCTCCGCGCTGCGAGTGCCCCGCACGGACGAGGGCACGATGTCGCCCGCGGCGGTGTCCGAGGAGGCCAGGGTGACCACGACCGCGTCCTCGATGCTCTTCACCGAGGGGGCGAGGTAGTTGTTCAGGACGACGCTGTAGACGAGTTCGCGTCCGGCGTCGTCGGTGACGTATCCCGACAGGGCGGACGCCCCTGTGAGCGAGCCGGTCTTGCCGCGGGCGTTGAGCGCGGCCGGTGTACTGCACATGCGGGAGCGCAGCGTCCCGCCGACAGCGCGGTCCGGGGCGCACGCCACGGGCAGGGAGGCGTACCAGTCGGCGAACCACGGTGCGTCACGCACGGACAGCAGCAGCGTCGCCAGCTCCTCGGCCGGGAACACGTTCATCCGGGACAGCCCGGAGCCGTCGGCCTGGCGGAGGTCGGACGTCGAGACGCCCTCCTTCTCCAGCTGGGTCCCGATCGCGGCGAGCCCGGCGTCCCAGGTGCCGCGCCCGGCGGTCTTGCGGCCCATGGACTTCGTGAGGGCCTCCGCGTGGATGTTGTTGGAGAGCTTCATGAAGGGGTGCATCAGCTCCTTGAGGGGCATGGAGCGGTGCGAGGCGAGTGTGCGAGCGCCGGGCGGGGTCGGCAGCCCCGTGCGCGGGCTGCCGGAGATCCGTACACCGTGCTCGGCCAGCGCGTCCGAGAACACAGCGGCCGCATAGCCCGTCGGCTCCCAGACCGCGATCCACTCCTTGGTGGCCGCCGAGCCGACGGGGACGTCCCCGCTGACCGTGAGCGTGTTGGAGCCGTGCTCCCGCCCGACGGTCACTGTGTCCGGCCGGCCCTTCTCGACCGTGGTGGCGCTGATGTCGAGGCGCACGTAGTCGGTGGGAGGGGTCAGCTTCACCCGGGGGCGGTCCCCGGGTCCGGCGCCCGGTGTCACCTCGACGACGACCGTTCCGGCGTCGTAGTCGGTGTCCGGGGCCACAGTGAGCGCCGAGATCTGTGCGGAGTAGTAGGCGGACTCGTCGTCCGCCGCCCAGGAACGGCCCAGCCGCTGGTCGTCGAAGTGGGTGTCGTCGGCGACGAGGCGTCCGGTGACGCGCTTGATGCCGGACGCGGCGAGGTCGGCGGCGAGCCGTTGGTAGTCCCCGGCGAGCATGGTCGGGTCGCCGCTCCCGCGCAGATACACGTCGCCCACGAGGGTCGAACCCCGTCGCTTGCCGGTGGTCAGCACATCGGTGGTGTAGCGGTGGTCGGCGCCGAGGACGGCCATGGCGGCGGCGGACGTGGCGAGCTTGGTGTTGGAGGCGGGCATCAGGCGGTCGCCGGCGTCGCGCTGGTAGAGGCGCTCCCCGGTGGCGGCGTCGGCGACGACCACGCTCACCGCCCCGCCGTCCATCCGGGGATCGGACAGCACCTTGTCGAGTGCGCCCTTGAGGCCGGTGTCGGAAGGGCCGGCCCCTGCGGGCGAGCTCCAGGTGAGGGTGCAGGCCAGCCCGGCGGCGAGAGTCCAGATCCAGCCGCGGCGGCGTAACGGTCGGTGGGCAGGGGTGTCGGGTCTGCTCATGGCAGGAGGATCCCGGAACGGGTTGCCCGGCGGAAGGACGCGTGACCGGCTTTTCGGCCGGTGTCGGGGCCGAATTCTGTGGCCCCGGTCACGAGAAATGCCCTTGTCGCCGACGTTTTCCCGCCTTCTCGGTCGGCTGTCGGGCGTGGCCTGGCTCACGATTTTGGGGGTCTGCGGGCGGCTGCTCCGTGACAAGGCGCACAGGCGTTTTTAGGCCTACTAGGCGGCTTAGTGACGTGAAAATCCGATTTGTCCCATGAGGTGGAGTCGGCGGACCCGGGACCTTCGGTCTCCGTGGGTGCCGGGTGCGGCCGGAGGTCCTCGGTCCCGCGGCTCCACGGCCCGGACATGGGGTTAAACCGTCCGGAGTGGGGCATAAGCGGTCCTCTTCCGGAGGGGCGGGGGGACCTCCGGGGCGGAGTCAAGAGCCGCATTTCCGCGGCCTTCACTACGACGTGATGTCGTAGATGGGGGGTTTGAGTCGACTTGGGAGCACGGGTTACCAATGTGGAGCCAGCCCGGCGAGCACGCCGGGTCCATTCATGCCTGGAGGTTCTCCCGTATGTCGAAGCGCACCATGATCCACCAGTTCCGCCCGTCCGTGCTCCGTACCCGTGGGGCTTTCGTGGCCGCCGGAATGGGCGCCGTGATGGTCGTCGGAGCCGGTGCGGGTGTCGCCTCCGCCGATGCGGGCAAGGCGTCCAAGCCGGCGGTCGTGGACGCCGCCTCCGCCGTGGCCGCCCAGGCCGACGCCCAGGCGAGCGCCGCGAAGGCGAAGACCGCGAAGAAGCCCGCCAAGAAGGCTCCGTCGTGGGTGAAGCCGGTCAGCAACTACACGCTCACCGCGAGCTTCGCGCAGGGTGGCGCCATGTGGTCCGCAAAGCACTCCGGCCAGGACTTCGCCGTTCCGGTCGGTACCCCGGTCAAGGCCGCCAACGGCGGCACCGTCGTGAAGGCCGGCCCGAACGGCGGCGGCGACGGCCCCGCCTACGGCAATGCCATCGTGATCAAGCACGCCAACGGCAAGTACTCGCAGTACGCGCACCTGTCGCAGATAAACGTCTCGGTCGGCTCCACGGTGAAGACCGGCCAGAACATCGCCAAGTCCGGCAACACGGGCAACTCGTCCGGCCCGCACCTGCACTTCGAGATCCGGACGACCCCGAACTACGGCTCGGCGCTCAACCCGGCCGCCTTCCTGCGTTCCGCCGGCGTCAACCTGTGACGCACGCCTGACGCAGGTGTCAGCCCCGGGTGTGGTGTGCCTGGGTGATCAGATCGAGGGCGACTTCGAGGATGGCTTCACGCTTTTCCTCGGGGTCGCCCTCGACGTCTTTGAGGGCGAACGTCGCCGCGTGCATGGTGAACAGCGCGCTGAAGCAGCGGACCTGGTCGACCAGGTCCGAACCGGGCTCCTTGACCAGGTCGAGCAGGGTGAACACCCGGCTCTTGAAGGTCTCGCCGATGCTGAGCTCCCGCATCGCCGCCTGGTTCTCGTGCATGAACCGGAACAGCGGGGTGGCGGCCATCAGGGCGTCGTTGTAGCGGACCAGTACTTCCTTCTTGGTCTCCAGGGTCCGCGGCTGCTCCTGACCCCACTCGATCAGCTCGTCGATCGGCCTGGTCAGATCCTCGAAGATGCTGATCAGGATGTCTTCCTTGGTTTTGAAGTGGTAGTACAGCGCGGCCTTGGTGACGTCGAGCGCCTCGGCGATCTCGCGCAGTGACGTCTTCTCGTACCCCTGCTCGGCGAACAGCTCCAGGGCCACGTCCTGGATGCGCTGGCGCGTGTTGCCCCTGCGCGGCTGCTGAGTGCCCATGCTGTTCTCCCGGCTCCGAAAAACTTACTTGACGCCCGGCTAGTTACGGGTCTACCGTCCCCCAGTGTAGTCAACTAGCCGGGCGGCAAGTAAGTGTCGGCAGGGGAGCGGGGACCATCGTGGAGAAGAACAGAGAACCGGCGGAGGCGGGCAAGCAGGCGGACGCCCCTGCCACGGGCGGCGGCCCGGGCGGGACACGCCCGCAGCGGAGTGTGCGCGTGGTCATGCTCGCGCTCATGATCACCATGCTGCTGGCCATGCTCGACAACATGATCGTGGGCACCGCGATGCCCACCATCGTCGGTGAGCTGGGCGGCCTCGAGCATCTGTCCTGGGTCGTCACCGCGTACACCCTGGCCACTGCGGCCTCCACCCCCATCTGGGGCAAGCTCGGCGACCTCTACGGCCGCAAGGGCGTCTTCCTCGTCTCCATAGTGATCTTCCTGATCGGCTCCGTACTCAGCGGCATGGCCCAGGACATGGGGCAGCTGATCGGCTTCCGTGCCGTACAGGGACTGGGCGCGGGAGGTCTGATGGTCGGCGTGATGGCCATCGTCGGAGACCTGGTACCGCCCCGCGAGCGCGGCCGCTACCAGGGGATGATCGCCGGCGTCATGGCCATCGCGATGATCGGCGGACCGCTGGCCGGCGGCACCATCACCGACCACCTCGGCTGGCGCTGGAGCTTCTACATCAACCTGCCGCTCGGCGCGATCGCCCTCGCCATGGTCACCGCCGTGCTCCATCTCCCGAAGAAGGAACGCAAGCCGGCCCGGATCGACTATCTCGGAGCCGCGCTGCTCACCGTCGGCATCACCGCGATCGTGCTGGTCACCACCTGGGGCGGCACCGAGTACGCCTGGGACTCGGCCGTGATCATGGAGCTGACCGCCATCGGCGTGGCCTCCCTGGTGGGCTTCCTCTTCGCCGAGACCAGGGCCGCGGAGCCGATCATGCCGCTGCACATCTTCCGCAGTCGCAACTTCACGCTGATGTCCGTCATCGGCTTCCTCGCCGGCTTCGTCATGTTCGGCGCGGTGCTCTTCCTGCCGCTGTTCCAGCAGTCCGTGCAGGGCGCTTCCGCGACCAACTCCGGCCTGCTCCTGCTGCCGATGCTGCTGGCCATGCTCGTCGTTTCGATGGTCGCGGGACGGGTCACCACCAGCACCGGCAGGTACCGGCTCTTCCCGATCGTGGGCGGCGCCCTGATGGTCGTGGGCTTGTTCCTGCTCGCCCAGATGGACACCGGCACCTCGCGGCTGACATCGGGGATCTACATGGCGGTCCTCGGCGCCGGGATGGGCTTCCTGATGCAGATCACGATGCTCGTCGCACAGAACAGCGTCGAGATGAAGGACATGGGCGTCGCCTCGTCCGCCACCACCCTCTTCCGCACCCTCGGCAGCTCCTTCGGTGTCGCGATCATGGGCGCGCTGTTCACCGCACGCGTCGAGGACGAGATGGCGGCGCGCGGCGGGGCTCAGGCGACTGCCGGCTCCGCGCAGCTGGACGCCGCGAGCCTGGCGAAAATGCCCGACCCCGTCCGGGAGGCCTACGAGTTCGCCGTCGCGTCCGGCACGCACGCGGCGTTCCTCGTCGCCGGCGCCGTGGCGGTGATCGGCTTCCTGGCGGCGCTCTTCGTCAAGGAGGTGCCGCTGCGCGGGGCAGGCCCGGCGGACGCCGGCCCGGACGAGGGCGCCCGCGACACCACGGCGAAGGTCGCGGAGACCGTCTGACAACGGTCCGGACCGGCCGCGGACCCGGGTGAAAGCCGAAGGCCCACCGGCTCGACCCGGCGCGCTGCACCGTGAGGCCCCGCCCGGGCGGGGCCTCACCCGCGGGCCTTCGCGCCCTTCGGTCCGTCGGAGGCCTTACCGCGGGCTTTCACGCCCTTCGGCCCTCGGTCTTCCCGGTCCCTCAGGGGGAGCATGGGGTAACTCCCGGTGTTCGTCGGGGCGTGCTCCGGCAGCCACAGCACGGCGATCGCACCGCCGGAATCCCCCAGCGGCGTCGCCCCCTCGGGCGCTGCGTTGCGGAACGTCAGCCGTGCCCCCAGCACCCGGGCCTGACCGGCGGCGATCGTGAGCCCCAGGCCGTGGCCGGTCCCGGCGCGGTCGCTCGCCCCCGTACGGAAGCGGCTCGGTCCCTCCCGCAGCAGGGCCTCCGGGAACCCGGGCCCGTGGTCCCTCACGCGCACCACACGGCCCTCGACGGTGACCTCGATGGGCCCCTTGCCGTACTTGACGGCGTTGGTGAGCAGATTGCCGAGGATGCGCTCGAGCCGCCGCGGGTCGGTGTTGACCCACGAGCTGTGCACCACGCGGATCTCCGCGTCGGGGTGGACCGCGGTGACCCGGCGGCCGACGAACTCGCCCAGCTGGATCTCCTGCAGCTCGGCCCGTTCGGAGGCGCTGTCGAGTCTTGCCACCTCCAGCACGTCCTCGACCAGCGTTCGCATGGCCTGCGCCCGGTCCCGCACCAGCTCCGTCGGCCGGCCCGGCGGCAGCAGCTCGGCCGCCGTGAGCAGGCCCGTGACCGGGGTGCGCAGCTCGTGCGCGATGTCCGCCGTGACCCGGCGCTCTGCCTCGATGCGCGCGTTGAGCGCGTCGGTCATCGCGTCGACGGCCCGCGCCAGGTCGTCGGTCTCGTCGCGTACGACGCCGCCGATGGCGTCCCGTACCCGCTCCTCGTGGTTGCCCTGCGCCACGTTGCCGGCCGCGGCGGCGGCCTTGCGCAGACGGCGCGAGAGCTGCCCGCCGATCAGGACGCCGAGCGCGGAACCGCCGAGCACCACCGACACGGACCCGATGATCAGGGCACGGTCCAGGTCCTGCATCACGACGGCGCTGCGGCCCGCGAATTCGGTGCGCAGCGAGAGCACGTCGCCGTTCGCGAGAGGCACGGCGGCCCAGATCTCGGGTGTGCCGTCGTCGCCCTCGTCGACGTACGAGCCCCGCCGGTTCTCCCGCATGAGCTGCTGGAGCTCGTGCGGCAGCGCCGGATCGTTGATCTTGCTGTTGAAGCGCGGGTCCTTGTTCTTGGAGGTCTCGTACCAGCGCTGGGCGAGCAGGACACGGTCCATCTGCACGTCGCGGGCGTTGTCGAGCATCGAGACCCGGGCGGCGTTGTGCACGACGAGGCTGAGCGCCATGGCGATCAGGGCGCCGACCGCCGCGATGGCGATGCTGATCTTCCAGCGGACGCCGGTGCGCAGGACGAGACGCCTCATGCGGTGGGACTCCCCTCGGCTCTCATACGGCGGCTTCCAGCTCTCCCGGGACGGCTCTCACAGGCGCGCCTCAGGCCCGCAGCTTGTAGCCGAAGCCACGGACCGTCTCGATCCGGTCCTGGCCGATCTTGGTGCGCAGGCGCTGCACATGGACGTCCACCACCCGGGTGTCACCGCCCCAGCCGTAGTCCCAGACCCGCTCCAGCAGCTTGTCGCGGGACAGCACGGTGCCGGGAGCGCCCGAGAACTCCAGCAGCAGCCGCATCTCGGTCGGCGTCAGGGACACCGGCTCACCGGCCCTGCGCACCTCCATGCCCTCCGTGTCGATCGCCAGGTCGCCGAAGGTCAGCTCGCCCCCCTGCTCCTGCCTGCCGCCTGCGGCCGCGTCGCCCGCCGCGAAGCCGTTCGCATGCCCGAAGCGGCGCAGCACGGCGCGGATGCGGGCGACGAGCACGGCGCCGTCGAAGGGCTTGGTGACGTAGTCGTCGGCGCCGGCCTCGAGGCCGAGCACGACGTCGATCGAGTCGGCACGCGCCGACAGCATGATCACCGGGACGGTCGACTCGTCGCGGATGCGGCGGCACAGGCTCACCCCGTCGAGGCCGGGCACCATCACGTCCAGCAGCGCGATGTCGGGCCGGTCCGCACGGAAGGCCTCCAGGCCCAGCAGTCCGTCGGGTACCGCGGTGACCGCGAAGCCGTCCCGCTCCAGTGCGAGCTGGGTCGCCTCGCGGATGACATCGTCGTCCTCGACGAAAAGGACATGGGTCTCGGCCATCCGGCTGCTCTCTCCGTTCCTTCAGTTCTTGGGCGGGGCAGACGGTTCGGAGGCGACCACCTCGCCCTCCCCGACCGCTCTGCCGAATTCGTTGCGCACCCAGAACTGCCGGGTGAACTTGCCGGCCGACCACCGGTAGGTGCTCACTTCCTCGCCGGACGGCTCCGCGACGGAGTCGTTCTTGGCGTACACCTGCTTGGTCACCACGAGGTCGCCCCGGTCGACCGCCGCGTAGACGGCCGGCTCCTCGACGGAGAAGACGTTCTCGTACGCCTTTCCGTTCTCCCGGTACACATAAGTGCCCATGCCGACCGCGTCCCCGCAGGTCAGCACATTGACGATGACGTCCGGCGCGTCGCTCCCCGTGAGGACGGCGTACGAGGTGTCGACGGGATACGAGTCCTTGGCGCACGGCCGAAGGTCCGCCTTGACCCGCGGACTGACCTTCGGGTCGGCCATCAGCAGCTTGACCGCGTCGACCGACTCGGTGAACTGTCCCGCACCACCCGAGGACGCCGGGGAGGGCGTGGCCTTGCCGGCCGCCTCCGACGGCGCCGCCCCTTCGTCCTGCACCCCCGTGCCCCCCGTGGAGCAGCCCGCCGCGAACAGGACTACGGCGACGAGCCCGGCCGTGGCCGTACCGCTCGCCGCCCTGTTCCCGCTGCCGCCCTTGCCTTTCAGGCCGCGCACCGCTCCTGCTCCCGTCCGTCACGCCGATGGGCCCGCCGCGCGTCGTCGCGCTCCAGGGCGCGGGCGTCCAGGTCCCGTGCCTCGAGCTCCTGACGGAGCCGGGCGAGCGCCCGGTGCAGCGTGCTCTTCACGGTACCGGCCGACATGCCGAGCGCGGCAGCGGTCTCCTCTGTGCTCATCTGCTCCCAGTGCCGCAGCACGACGACGCTGCGCTGCTTCGGCGCCAGCACCTTGAGCACGTCCATCAGCAGGGCGCGGTCCGCACGCTGCTCGCTGCCGTCCTCGACGCTCGCGTCGGGCAGCTGCTCGGTGGGGACCTCCTCGAGCTTGCGGGCCCGCCACCACTCGGTGCGCGTATTGATCATCACGCGGCGAAGGTACGCGTCCGCGAGCGACTTGTCCGCGATTCCGTCCCAGCGGCCGTAGGTGCGCACCAGAGCGGTCTGGAGCAGGTCCTGCGCATCGATCGGGTCGGGGACGAGGCGCCGGGCGCTGCGCAGCAGCGCCTCCTGCCGGGTGCGTACGTACTCCTCGAATTCGAGCACCTCGCCGTGCGCCATTCCAACCGCCTCCGTCCCCGTGACCAAGCTCTGTGTGCTTGCGCGTTCTCGCGCGTTTCCTGTGGTCCGTCCTGCGTCACAAGAAGCTACGGAGGCGTTGTCACGGCACTGTGCGGGGCAGCCGTCGGAGGGCGCACGGCCATCCATCGGTTGTGTAACAGCGGATGTTTGGGGTGGGGTGGAGGAGGGGTATAGGCGGTTGCCGCAGGCCCGGCTCAGCCGTGCGGGAGGCGGTAGTGGTTGTTCTCCAGCGGCTCGACCAGTCCGTCGGCGACCAGTCCGTCCAGCGCCCGGGCCCGCTGCACCGGCTCGTGCCAGACCGCGTCCAGCGCCGACCGTGGCACGGGGGTCACGGCCTCGCGCAGCACGGCCAGCAGTTTGCCGCGGACCTGGCGGTCCGTACCGGCGTACGTCTGGCCCCGGCGTGCCGGACCGGCGTGTGCGGGCTTGCCCGCCAGCCGCCAGGCGCACCGGTCCGAGATCGGGCAGCGCGCACAGTCCTCGTTCTTGGCCGTGCACACCAGCGCGCCGAGCTCCATCGACGCCGCGGCCCAGCGGGCGGCGGTCCGCTCCTCCTCCGGCAGCAGCAGCCGGGCCAGCTTGCGTTCGGCGGCGGTCGTCGCGTTCGGCGGGTACTGGATACCGGTTGCCGCGCGGGCGAAGACGCGCCGGACGTTGGTGTCCAGCACGGCATGCCGCTGGCCGTACGCGAACGAGGCCACGGCCGCCGCCGTGTACTCACCGATGCCGGGCAGCGCGAGCAGCTGCGCGTGATCGCTCGGCACCTCGCCGCCGTGACGCTCCGTTATCGCCTGCGCGGCGCCGTGCAGGCGCAGGGCGCGCCGCGGGTAGCCGAGCCGGCCCCAGGCGCGGACGGCCTCGCCGGGCGCCTCCTGAGCGAGGTCGGCCGGCCGCGGCCAGCGGGCCAGCCACTGCTCGTACACGGGCAGGACCCGGTTCACCGGGGTCTGCTGCAGCATGAACTCGCTGACCATCACGCCCCACGCGCCTGCCTCGGGGCGACGCCAGGGCAGGTCGCGGGCGTGCTGCTCGAACCAGGCGATGACGGGGGTGTGGAGCGAGACGGGGTCGACGGTGTGGGACGTCTGGGTTTCGTGAGTGACAGTCATGGCAGAACGATCCTGGCACGTCCGGCGGTGCGGATGCCGCATACGCGGGGGCCGGGCAAGCCACGAGTTCGTGTCCGTGGCCCTCGCGACCGGGGGCTCCGCCCCCGGCACCCCCACGTCTCAATTGCCGGCGGGGCAGACTTCGCCCAGGGAGCGCTTCACGCGCGGGGTGCGAACGTCTCCCGGCGTGGGGCCGGGACCGCCGGCTCGCCCGGCCCGGCGAACCAGACGACCAGGGGTGCCCGGCTCGTCCGCATCGTGCCCAGCAGCGCCCGCGCAGGGCGGAGCAGGAGTGCGACGACCACGGCCGCCACGACCGCGCCGACGATCAGGCCGGTCAGCACGTCATGCGGGTAGTGCACGCCGACGAACACCCGCGAGAAGGCCATCAGCAGCGCCATCGGGACGGTGAGCAGAGCCGCCCGCGGCCACGCGATCGCCAGGGCCACGGCCGCCGCTCCCGCGATCGCCGAGTGGTTGCTGGGGAAGGACCAGTCGCCGGTCGGCGGGCACGGCACCAGCGAGGCTGCCGCGTCCACGACCGTGCGGCACGGGCGTTCCTCGTCCACGACCGACTTGAGCGACTCGCTGACGACATAGCCGACGGCCGTCGCGAGCGGGGCGATCACCGCGAGCCCCAGGGCGCGGGTGTCACCGGTCCGCGCCCGCCACCACGCCACGAGGAACAGAAGGCCGAAGAGCAACAGCCCCGCCTCCGTCCAGAGTTCGGCGAGATGTTGCGTCCAGGAGGGGGTCGTGTGGGCGAAGTCGACTATGTCGCGGTAGAGATCGCGGGTCAGGCTGCTGTCCATGGTCACGGACCGTACCTTCTCTGCCGCAGTCGTCACGCCCTGCGATCGGCCATGACCACCCCTGACGAAAGTAACGGGCTTCACGGGGAGGGGCCGTGATGATGATCAGCAGAGTTTGGGAAGTACGGCGGCGGGTGGGGCGGGAGTTGGCCCGGTTCTCTCGTAGAGTTTGGGCCGTGGGATCTCTGCGCAATCCGATCGGGCCGCTCCCCTCCTCCATCTACTGGCGACGGAGGGCAGTCGCGGCGTCGTTGATCGCGCTGCTCGCGGTGCTGATCGTATGGGCCGTGAGTTCGGCGGGAGGTGGCGGCGGGACGAGCAACCAGGGCGACGACGGCAAGGCCCCGGCGCCTTCGATCACGCCCGGGCCCGACCAGTCGGGGCCCGCGATCAGCGAACAGCCGGGCGGACGCGACGAGTCGGACGGTGGCACCGGCAGCGGTGACGGCGACGGCGGGGGTGACGGCAGCAGCACCGGCAGCGGCGACGGCGGCAACGGTGGAAACGGCTCGGTGAGTTCGGGTGGTACGGGCGGGACGGGCGCAGCCACCGGCGGCGGCACCAGCGCCGGCGGCACCAGCGCCGGCGGCACCGGCAGCGCGGGCGGC
>NZ_JBEXRZ010000233.1:0-11281 GCF_040613325.1 Streptomyces sp. NPDC006283
CGACCGGGAGGCGCTGATCACCCCGGTGGACTGGGGCGCACAGGGCCACGGGGCGGGAACGCCCTTCTCCCTGTCGCACACCTTCGCGCAGACCGCCGGGTGAGCCCACCGTGGCCGGCGGCAGCTCCACCTTGACGCCCGGGTCGCCGGCGTCCGCCGTGTAGTCGGACGGGCTGGTCTCGTCGATGCCGTCGGGGGCGTTGGCTGCCCGCAGGACGAAGGTGAGGGCCACGGTGACCACGACGTTCAGCACGAACGCGGTGAGGCCGATGTAGCCGATCTCCCCGATGCCCGGGATCTCCGCGGACGAGCCGCCGAAGTGCTTCTGCGTCGGGCTCGCCACGCCGTAGGCGGCAGCCGTGCCGTAGATCATGCCGACCGCCCAGCCGCCGATGAGTGCCCAGCGGTGGAACCAGCGGGTGAACAGGCCGCCCACCAGCGCCGGGAACGTCTGCAGGATCCAGATGCCGCCCAGCAGCTGGAAGTTGATCGCCACGGTCTTGTCCATGGTGAGGACGAAGGCGAGGGCGCCCACCTTCACCAGCAGCGACACGAGCTTGGAGACCTTGGTCTCCTGGGCCGGGGTCGCGTCGGGCTTGAGGAAGTCCTTGTAGATGTTCCGGGTGAAGAGGTTCGCCGCGGCGATCGACATGATCGCCGCCGGCACCAGCGCGCCGATGCCGATCGCGGCGAAGGCGACACCCGCGAACCAGTCCGGGAACATGTTCTCGAACAGCTGCGGGATGGCCAGCTGGCCGTTGGTCACCTTCACGCCGGCCGCGATGGCCATGAAGCCGAGCAGTGCGAGCAGGCCCAGCATGAGCGAGTACAGCGGCAGGATCGTGGTGTTGCGGCGGATCACCTCACGGCTGCGCGAGGAGAGCGTCGCCGTGATCGAGTGCGGATACATGAAGAGCGCGAGCGCCGAGCCGAGCGCCAGGGTGGCGTAGCCCCACTGGCCCATCTCGCCGGGGACCAGCGCACCGGTCGGCTTGCCCGTCGCCTCGTTGACCTGCGAGAACTTCTCACCTGCACTGGCGAAGATCTCGTCGAAGCCGCCGAGCTTGATCGGGATGTAGATGATCGCCACGGCGATGACGATGTAGATCAGCGTGTCCTTGACGAAAGCGATGAGCGCCGGGGCACGCAGTCCGGACGAGTACGTGTAGGCCGCGAGGACACCGAAGGCGATCAGCAGCGGCAGGTCCTTGATGAACCAGTGGGTGCTCTCACCGCCGCCGACGCCCATGACGTCGAGCACGGCCTGGATGCCGACCAGCTGGAGCGCGATGTACGGCATGGTGGCGAGGATGCCGGTGAGGGCGACCGCCAGGGACAGGCCCTTGGAGCCGAAGCGCCCGCGGACGAAGTCCGAGGTGGTGACGTATCCGTGCTTGTGCGACACCGACCAGAGCCGCGGCAGGAAGGTGAAGATCAGGGGGTAGACGAGAATCGTGTACGGGACGGCGAAGAAGCCGGCCGCACCCGCCGCGTAGATGGCCGCCGGGACGGCGACGAAGGTGTACGCGGTGTAGAGGTCGCCGCCGAGCAGGAACCAGGTCACCCAGGTGCCGAACGACCGGCCGCCGAGGCCCCATTCGTCGAGGCTGTTCTCGTTCTCGGCCTTGCGCCAGCGCGCGGCCAGGAAGCCCATGACCGTGACGGCCAGGAAGAAGAATATGAAGACGCCGAGTGCGACGCCGTTCACGCCGTCGTTCATCGGGACGCACCTCCCTTGCGGGAGCGCTGGTCACGCTGCCACAGCTTGTAGGCGATCATCGTGAGGACCGTCGAGACCAGGACCCAGAGCATCTGGTACCAGTAGAAGAACGGCATGCCGATGAACGTCGGTTCGGCCTTCGCGTAGGAGCCGACCCAGAGCATCGCCACAAAAGGAGCGAAGAGGCAGAGGGCGATGACGACGCGCACCGGGGTGATGACCGGCGGTTTCTCTTCGGGCGCTTCTGGCGCTTGTGGCGCCTCGGGCACTGCGGACATGCGGCTCCGTCCCCTCACTGAACACCGTTGTAATGGGCAGGAAATCTAGGCGAGCCGTTCGCGTCCAGTCACCCCCCGTCCGTATATCGGTACGGCAACGACTTCCCGTTCGCACGGCCAAAACGTGACATGGCGCCGCAACGGGCTGCGGCGCCATGTCGGTTGAGCTGTCGAGGCAGCGGTCGAGGTCAGTCGGTCGGGCGCTTCAGCCTGGCGACGAACTTGTACCGGTCCCCCCGGTAGACCGAGCGGACCCACTCCACCGGCTCGCCCTGGGCGTCCAGCGAGTGACGGGAGAGCATCAGCATCGGCAGGCCCACGTCCGTGCCGAGCAGGCCGGCCTCGCGCGGGGTGGCGAGCGAGGTCTCGATCGTCTCCTCGGCCTCGGCGAGATGGACGTCGTACACCTCCGCGAGGGCGGTGTAGAGAGAGGTGTATTTCACCAGGCTGCGGCGCAGCGCCGGAAAGCGCTTGGCGGACAGGTGCGTGGTCTCGATGGCCATCGGTTCGCCGCTGGCCAGCCGCAGCCGCTCGATGCGCAGCACCCGGCCGCCGGCCGCGATGTCCAGCAGCCCGGCGAGGGTGTCGTCCGCTGTGACGTATCCGATGTCCAGCAGCTGAGACGTGGGCTCCAGGCCCTGCGCGCGCATGTCCTCGGTGTACGAGGTGAGCTGGAGCGCCTGCGACACCTTGGGCTTGGCGACGAACGTGCCCTTGCCCTGGATGCGTTCGAGCCGGCCCTCGACGACCAGCTCCTGGAGCGCCTGACGGACCGTGGTGCGCGAGGTGTCGAACTCGGTGGCGAGTGTCCGCTCCGGCGGCACGGGCGTGCCCGGCGGCAGGGTCTCCGTCATGTCCAGCAAGTGACGCTTGAGCCGGTAGTACTTAGGCACGCGTGCGGTACGGGTCTGTGCCCCGCCCTCGGCCTCGGTGCCGCCCCCGTCCGTCGTCATGGTCCGCCTTCCCGATTGCTGCGCTCCTGCCGTCACCGGCTCCTCCGTCTGCTGCGGCTCACATGGTGGCACGGACCGGTCACGGGTCGTCGCCCTCCCTCAGGTGTCGGTCCGATAACGGACACGACAGCCCTTCTTATACACCCTTGACACCCCTAAAGGTCTAGGCCAAGCTCCCGGTACTGGTCTACACCATTTGAGGCCAGTCCCAGCCCCAGGGCAGAAATCTGGCGCGCGTCCGTCAAGTGCTGCGCGACTCCCGGGTGGTGGGGGGGTAACTCTTGCATCCCTTGAGGAGGGTGGCGTGATGCGCAAGCTCATTTCAGCGGTGGGTGTGGCGGCCATGATGGTCTCGGTCGCGGCGTGTGGTTCGGACGGCGGCAGTGGTGAATCGGCCAAGAACCCCAAGGACCGCAAGGAGGACTTGACCGTCTGGCTCATGAGTGACGCCCAGAGCACCTGGCCGGAGCTGGTCAAGGACGTCAACGCCGAGTTCAACAAGAAGTACCCGGGCGTCAAGGTCAACGTCCAGTACCAGCAGTGGGGCGACAAGGCCAAGAAGCTCGACGCCGCCCTCGCCGGCGACAAGTTCCCGGACGTGGTCGAGCTCGGCAACACCGAGACCATGACGTACATCCTCAATGGAGCCCTCGGCGAGATCGACCCGTCGAAGTACGAGAACTCGGGCACCTGGATCCAGGGTCTTAAGGACACCTGCACCTTCGAGGGCAAGCAGTACTGCGTGCCCTACTACGCCGGTGCGCGCGTGGCCCTCTACAACAAGGACATGTTCAAGGCGGGCACAGGCTCCGACGCCCTGCCCACCACCGAGGCCGAGCTGACCGCCGCCCTCGACAAGGTCCAGCAGAAGTACGGCAAGGACAAGGCGTTCTCGCCGCTCTACCTGCCCGGCCGCTACTGGTACGCCGCCATGTCCTACGTCGCCGCGTACGGCGGCGAGATCGCCACCTACGACGAGGGCAAGAAGGAGTGGAAGTCCGCTCTCTCCACCCCCGAGGCGCAGAAGGGCATCAAGCACTTCGTCGACCTGGTCAACAAGTACAACCACGGTGACAAGACGAAGGACGAGCAGGACCACGCCAACGTCATGGCCAACGAGAAGGCCGGCCTTCTCTACGGCAACGGCTGGGAGGCCGGCAGCGTCGTCGACTCCAAGGCCAACGGCAACCCGAAGCTCGAGGGCAAGATCGGCGTGGCGGGCATGCCCGGCCCGGACGGCAAGGCGCTCCCGTCCTTCATCGGCGGCTCCGACCTCGCGACCGTCTCCAAGTCGAAGGTCCAGGACCTCGGCGAGGAGTGGATCGCGATGTTCACCAACAGCAAGTCCCAGGAGGTCCTCGCCTCCAAGAACATCCTTCCGAACAACACCAAGCAGCTCGAGCCGCTGAAGGCGAAGCCGGAGACCGCTCCCATCGCCAACGCCGTGCCGGACGCCTGGTTCACCCCGATCGCCCCCGGCTGGACGGCCGTCGAGAAGTCGGAAGTCCTCGAGCTCATGCTGCTCGACATCATCAAGGGCACGTCGGTCGAGGAAGCGACCAAGAAGGCCGACGCGGAGATCGACAAGCTGATCAACGAGAAGTCCTGACCTCTTGATCACCCGCGGGGGTGGTGGACCCGGCTTCACACGGGCTGCCGCCCCCGCACTCCGGTACCGGTTTCCGAACGGAAGGCCCAGCACAGGTGAGTGCCGCCGACATCAAGTCAGCCGACCCGGCGGTGCCCGTTCCGCGGCACCCCGAGGACCACGGCCCCCAGCCATCCAGCAAGCAGACGCGCAAGGCCGCCAGGACCCGTGGCGCGCTCCTGCCCTATCTGCTGATCGCGCCCACGATCGTCGCGATCGCGGCGGTGTTCGTCTGGCCGCTGATCAAGACGACGGTCATGTCCTTCCAGGACGTCGGCCGCAAGGAACTGTGGACGGGTGAGCCGGCCCCCTGGGTGGGCCTCGAGCAGTTCACCAACATCCTCGGCGACGCCGCCTTCTGGGACTCCGTGGTCCTGACCGTCGTCTTCATGGCCGCGTGCGTCGTGACGACCCTGGCCCTGGGCCTGGCCGTCGCCCTCACGATGCAGCGGATGTCCACCTGGGCCCGGCTGCTGGTCACCGCCGGCCTGATCGCCGCATGGTCGATCCCTTTGATGGTGGCGGCCTCGATCTTCCGCTGGTTCTCCGACTCCGACTACGGCGTCGCCAACATGGTCCTGACCAAGTACCTGGGCCTGGACTTCCAGGGCCACAACTGGTTCCTCGACCACAAGCAGGGCTTCCTTGTCATCGGAGCGGTCGTGGTCTGGGGCGCCGTCCCCTTCGTCGCCATCACCCTCTACGCGGCCCTCACCCAGGTCCCCAGGGAGCTGGAGGAGGCAGCCGCCATCGACGGCGTCGGAGCGTTCGGCAACTTCCGCTACGTCGTCTTCCCGGTCATCAAGCCGGTCTTCCAGATGGTGGCCACCCTCTCGGTGATCTGGGACTTCAACGTCCTCGGCCAGGTCTGGCTGATGCGCGGCGGCAAACCGGAGCCCGAGTACGAGGTCCTGGGCCTCTACGCCTTCAACAAGGCCTTCGAGTCCAACTCCTTCAGCCAGGGCGCCGCCATCTCCCTCATCACGGTGCTGCTGCTCTCCGGCGTTGCCGTGTACTACCTGCGCCAGCTGCTCAAGATCGGAGAGGTCGAGTGAGCGCCATCACCTCCGCACCGAAGGCAATCCGGTCCGACCGCAAGAAGAAGAGCCGGATCGTCTACAACGTCTTCGGGCTGCTGACCTTCGTGGTCATGATCTTCCCGGTCTACTGGCTGGTCATCAGCGCACTGCGCCCCAACCACGAGATCCGCAGCTACGACCAGACCCTGTGGCCCTCGTCGATCACCTTCGACAACTTCAGCCGAGCGGTCGACTACGCCAACTTCGGCACGGCGATCAAGTCCAGCCTGATCATCTGTGTGACAGCCGTCGTCGGCGCCATGGTGATGGCCACCGTCGCCGCGTACGCGATCGGCCGCTTCAGGTTCATGGGCCGCAAGGCCTTCATGGTCGTCCTGATCCTGGTGCAGCTGCTGCCGCCGACAGCGATGCTGATCCCGATCTACCTGCAGCTCAACGACCTGGGCGCCCTGAACGAGTACTGGGGCGTGACGATCATCTATCTGGTCTCCACGCTGCCCTTCGCGACCTGGATGATCCGCGGTTTCGTGATCAACATCCCGAAGGAGCTGGAGGAGTCCGCCATGGTGGACGGCTGCAGCCAGATGGGCGCCTTCTGGCGGGTCGTCTTCCCGCTGCTCGCCCCCGGTCTGGCGGCGGCCTCCATCTACTCGCTCATCAACGCCTGGAACGAGTACCTGCTGGCCTACGTGGTGCTGCAGGACAACGACAAGTACACGCTGAACGTCTGGCTGATGAGCTTCACCACCGAGCGGGGCGTGGACTACGGCGCGCTGATGGCCGCCTCCACGCTGATCGCCATCCCGGTGGTCGCCTTCTTCATGTTCATCCAGAAGAAGATGGCCGCGGGCCTCACGTCGGGCGCAGTGAAGGGATAACGCCTCCTCATGACGACTCTGGTACGCGGTTCGTCCGGCACGCTCACCCGCGACGCCCTCACCGTCCTCCAGCCGGGCTTCGTCGGCACCGCCGCCCCCGAGTGGCTGCTGCGGCAGATCGGCGAAGGGCTGTCCGCCGTCGGTCTGTTCGGCCGCAACATCACCTCGCCCGGTCAGCTCACCGCGCTCACAAGCCAGTTGCGGGCGGAGCGGGACGACGTCCTCGTCGCGATCGACGAGGAGGGCGGCGACGTCACCCGGCTCGAGGTGCGGGGCGGCTCGTCGTTCCCCGGCAACTACGCGCTGGGCTCGGTGGACGACGTGGACCTCACCCGCGCCGTGGCGCGCGAGCTGGGGCGCCGGCTCGCCGAGTGCGGGGTGGACCTCAACTGGGCACCCTCCGCGGACGTCAACTCGAACCCGGACAATCCGGTCATCGGTGTGCGGTCGTTCGGCGCCGACACCGCGCTCGCCGCGCGGCACACCGTCGCCTACGTCGAGGGCCTGCAGTCCGCCGGCGTGGCCGCCTGCGCCAAGCACTTCCCCGGACACGGCGACACCAGTGTGGACTCGCACCACGCGCTGCCCCGCATCGATGTGGATCTGGACACATTGCACGCCCGTGAACTGGTGCCTTTCCGCGAGGCGATCGCGGCGGGTTCCAAAGCGGTGATGAGCGCGCATATCCTTCTTCCCGCGCTCGATCCCGACCGTCCCGCGACGCTGAGCCCGCAGATCCTCACCGGTCTGCTGCGCGAAGAGCTGGGCTTCCAGGGGCTGATCGTGACGGACGGCATGGAGATGCAGGCCATCTCGTCCACCTACGGGATCGAACGCGGCTCGGTCCTCGCGATCGCCGCCGGAGCCGACGCGATCTGCGTCGGCGGCGGCCTGGCCGACGAGGAGACCGTACTTCGGCTGCGCGACGCGCTGGTGAGTGCGGTGCGCAGTGGCGACCTGCCCGAGGAGCGGCTGGCCGACGCGGCGGCGCGCGTGCGCGCCCTCGCCGACTGGACGCGACGGGCCAGGGGGGCCGCAGCGAAGCCGGGCGCGGCTTCACAGGAGGGGACCGCGCCCGGCTCCGACGTGGAGATCGGCCTGGTCGCCGCGCGCCGCGCGGTGCGCGTCACCCCGGGGCAACTGCCCTACGAGCCGGTCACCGAAGCCCCCTACGTCGCCGCGTTCACCCCGGTCGCCAACATCGCGGTCGGCGACGAGACGCCCTGGGGCGTGGCCGCCGAACTGGCCGCGCTGCTGCCCGGCACCGGGACGGACACCTACGCGGACGGATCGAGCACGCCCGTTTTGGTGGCAAATGTGCTGGAGGCGGCGGCGAGCCGTAGGATCGTCGCCGTAGTACGCGACGTCCACCGCCACCCGTGGATGGCGAACGCACTGGAAGCCCTCCTCGCGGCCCGTCCCGACACGGTCGTCGTGGAGATGGGCCTGAACCGGGCGGCGCCCAGGGGGGCTCTGCACATCGCGACCCATGGCGCGGCCCGCGTCTGCGGGCGCGCCGCCGCGGAGGTCATCACCGGCGCAGGAACCGGGGCCTGACCGACGCCGACCGTGCCGTGCCGGGCGAGGGCCCGCAAGCCCCGCAGCCCGGCACCCTGGAGCGTCACCTGGAGGCAAACGGCATGTCCGCCACGACGTCGGCCGAGTACCACGAGCACGAGGAGTACCCGGGCCGGATCATGTCCGGCGAAATGGCACAGCAGCCCGCGGTCCTGCGGCGGATCCTCGACGAGGGCGCGCCGCGGATCCGTGAGGTGGCGGCGGCGATCGCCGCGAAGGAGCCGCGCTTCGTCCTGCTGACGGCGCGCGGCACTTCCGACCACGCCGCGCTCTATGCGAAGTACCTGCTCGAGATCCGGCTCGGACTGCCGTGCGGACTGACCTCCATGTCCACCACCACCGCCTATGGTGCGCGCCCTTCACTCACCGACGTCCTGGTGATCACCGTCAGCCAGTCCGGCGGCTCGCCGGACCTGGTGGCCTCCACGAAGGCGGCACGGGACGCGGGCGCGATCACGCTGGCGGTGACCAACAACCCGGACTCGCCGCTGGCCGCGGTCTCCGAGTTCCACATCGACGTCATGGCCGGCCCGGAGAAGGCGCTCCCGGCCACCAAGACCTACACCGCGTCTCTGATGGCCCTCTACCTGCTGGTGGAGGGCCTTCGCGGCGGTGACGGGACCGAGGCCGAGGCGCTGCCGGTGCTCGCGGCCCAGGTCCTCGCCCGCCAGGACGAGGTGCGCGCACTGGCCTCGCGCTACCGCTTCGCCGAGCGCATGGTCATCACGTCGCGGGGCTACGGCTACCCGACGGCGAAGGAGGCCGCGCTCAAGCTCATGGAGACCAGCTACATCCCGGCCCTCTCCTACTCCGGCGCGGATCTGCTGCACGGACCGCTCGCCATGGTCGACAACGTCTCCCCGGTCATCGCGGTGGTGCCCGACGGCAGGGGCGGAGAGGCGCTCCAGCCCGTGCTCGACCGGCTGCGCGGCCGCGGTGCGGACCTGTTCGTGGTGGGTCCGGCGGCCCAGGTCGAGGCGGCGTCGGCGGGTTTTGTGCTGCCGACCGACGGTGTGCCGGAGGAGCTCCAGCCGATTCTGGAGATCCTGCCGCTGCAGCTGCTGGCCTACGAGGTGACCATCGCCCGCGGGCAGGACCCGGACGCCCCCAGGGCGCTGGCCAAGGTGACGGAGACGCGCTGACGGGCGGGGCGACGGCGGGGCCGTGATCGCGACGGGCGGGTGTGATGAGGGGCCCGCCCGTCGTCCCCCGCCCGCTGCCACAAGCGCGTACGCAGGGACAGGTGCATCAGCGGCCGCACATAAGTATGGTGGCGGAACTAAACTCCGCCGAAGCATGGACAGGCCTGAATGGTCTAGTCCACAATAAAGCGGTAGAAGCCTCCGCCCTCCCCGCACAGGAGGGTGGAACGAGGTCCCCGACGCTCTCTGCCCTGACTGCGCCGAGACCTCCACACGGCCGAGCGGGACCGCACACCCCTCGGCCGGGCAACTCCGGGCTGCGGTGCCGGACGGGTTGAGGGTCCCGTCACGGCGCCGCGGCCCGCGGGTACCCTCGCAGACGTGCCCTCCATGAACGATCTCGTACGCCGGCAAACCGCTCTGAGTGAGACTGACCTCGAGTGGCTCCATCTGCTGGTCTCGGAGTGGCAGCTCCTCTCCGACCTCTCCTTCGCCGACCTGGTCCTGTGGGTGCCCACCCGCGACGGGACGCGCTACGTCTCCGTTGCCCAGATGCGGCCCAATACCGGCCCCACGTCCTACCAGGACGACATGGTCGGCCACCTCGTCCCCCGCGGCCGGCGCCCGCTCCTGGACGCCGCGCTCGACGAGGGGCGCATCGTGCGCGAGGGCGACCCCGAGTGGCGCGAGGAGGTGCCGGTACGGGTCGAGTCCATCCCGGTACGCCGCGAGGGCCGAGTGCTCGGCGTCATCGCGCGCAACACCAACCTGCTCACCGTGCGCACCCCGTCGCGGCTCGAGCTCACCTACCTCCAGTCCGCCTCCGATCTGGCCCAGATGATCGCCGCCGGAACGTTCCCGTTCCCCGGCGAGCAGGTCGAGATGGACTCCTCGCCGCGCGCGGGGGACGGGCTCATCCGGCTCGACGCCGATGGCATCGTCCAGTACGCCAGCCCCAACGGCCTCTCCGCCTACCACCGCCTCGGGCTCGCCTCCGACCTCGTGGGACAGCACCTGGGCCAGGTCACCGCCGAGCTCGCGCCCTCCCGGGGCCCCGTCGACGAGGCGCTCGTCAAGATCGCCAGCGGCTACGCCCCCCGTGAGACGGAGGTCGAGGGCAACGGCGGCGTCATCCAGCTGCGGGCGATCCCGCTCAAGCCCAAGGGCGTTCGGATCGGCTCCCTGGTGCTGCTGCGCGACGTGACGGAACTGCGCCGCCGGGAGCGGGAGTTGATCACCAAGGATGCGACCATCCGGGAGATCCACCACCGGGTGAAGAACAACCTCCAGACGGTGGCGGCCCTGTTGCGTCTCCAGGCGCGCAGGATGGATTCCGTACGGGGCCGCGAGGCCCTCAACGAGGCGGTGCGGCGGGTCGGTTCGATCGCGATCGTCCACGAGACGCTGTCTCAGAACCTGGACGAGCGTGTGGAGTTCGACGACATCGCGGACCGTGTGCTCGCGATGGTGGCGGAGATCTCGCCCGGCAAGGTCGACTGCCGGCGCACGGGCCGCTTCGGCATCCTCGACGCCGAGATCGCCACGCCGCTGTCGATGGTGCTGACCGAGGTGCTCCAGAATGCCCTGGAACACGGCTTCGCCCAGGGGGAGCAGGGTTCGGTCGAGGTGTCCGCGGTGCGCGGCGAGCCGCGTGCCGACGGCGCCCGGCTGCTGATCACCGTTCAGGACGACGGCCGCGGCCTGCCGGCCGGCTTCGACCCGCAGCGCGCAGGGAACCTGGGGCTGCAGATCGTACGGACCCTGGTCGAGGGGGAGTTGGGCGGGACCTTCGACATGGTGCCGGTTCCGGAGCCGGGGCGCGGCACCCGGGTCGTCCTCGACATCCCCGTCCCGGCGGACAAGCGCTGAGGCCGGTCGTCACCGAAGGGCCCCGGACTTCGGGCCGGCTCCGCCGTGCGGCGCAGGCCGGGGCTCTGGGAGCCCCGACCTGCTGCCGCGCACGCTGCACAGCGAAGAGCCCCGGACCGTGTCTTCGACCGGCGCACCGAGGTGCTCGGCCCCCACCACCCGTACACCCTCTCCT
>NZ_JBEXRZ010000234.1:0-11145 GCF_040613325.1 Streptomyces sp. NPDC006283
GCGGGGATCATGTCGTTCACCCTGGACGAGTCGATCTGGCTGGCCCGGGCCGGGTTCGACGATGTGCTGCTCGCCTATCCGTCCGCGGACCGCGCGCGGATGCGGGCGCTCAGCAGATGGGCGAGGACGAGCAGCCCGTCGGCGGCCCGAGGGGGTCCGCCGCCGTTCCGTTTCCCTACGATGCCTGGCATGAAGCAGCAAACCTCCCAGATCCGCTGGGAACAGCGCATGCAGTCGCCCCTGCTGGCGCTGGCTCTCGTCTTCGCTGTCGCCTACGCGGTACCGATCGTCGCGCCGGGCGCGCCCGGCGCGGTGCACACGGCGTGCCAGGTGGCGGAGTGGGTGGTGTGGGGGACGTTCGCCGCGGACTATCTCGTACGGCTGGCGCTGGCGCCCGGCAAGTGGTTGTTCGTGCGCAGCCACCCGCTGGATCTGCTGGCGATGCTGCTGCCCCTGGTGCAGCCGCTGCGGCTGCTGCGGCTGGTGTCCACGCTGATGCTGGTGGGCCGGCGGGCCAGGATGGCGCCGCAGATCACGCTGACGACCTATGTCGGCGGATCGGTGGTGGGGCTGATGATGTTCGGCTCGCTGGCGGTGCTGCACGTGGAGCGGGACGCACCCGACGGGAACATAAAGACGCTGGGCGACGCTGTGTGGTGGTCCTTCACCACGATGACGACGGTCGGCTACGGCGACCACGCGCCGACGACGGGCCTCGGACGGCTGCTCGCGATCGGGCTGATGATCTCCGGGATCGCGCTGCTCGGTGTCGTGACGGCCAACATCGCGGCGTGGTTCATCTCCCGCTTCGAACGGGACGACGCCGAGGAGCGGCGGCAGACGGCGCTGCTGGAGGCCCTGACGACGGAGGTGCGGACCCTGCGGGCGGAGGTGGCCCGGCTGTCGGGCACGGGGGCTCCCGCGCCCGTGCCCGAGGTACCGGCGCAGGACGCCAGGTCCTGTCCGGGCGACCTTTGAGGATCAGCCCGCGGCGTGACCGAGAAGATGGCCCGGACAGGGCCTAGCTAGTTCTCCCAGACCTTGAAGGCCCTCACCCGGTACGGGGACCTGGGGACCCAGGTACCGCCGCCGGGGTAGGTCTCGAACTCGCCGGTCTCCGCGCACTCCACCGACTGGTACGTGGTGACGGGCCGGCCGGTGCGGTTGGCGAGCGCCTGCGCCGAGGTGCCCGGCGCCAGCGGGACACAGCTCTCGATGTCGGTGCCGGTGAGCTCGTGGGTGCTGCGTACGCCCCGGAAGTCGTTCTCCGCCCACAGGCACAGCTCACCGGCCGCGCACGCCCCGAGCGGCGGCGCGGGCGCGGCATCGGCGGTCTGCGGCGGGTGGAGCAGCAGTGGTACGAGTGCGGTCGCGACCAGGGCGGCGGCGAGAGATGTCGTGCGCATACGGATCAACCCCCGTGCGGTGACTGATGGATCGACCGCAGCCTGACCTGCCGCGACGGACGCCCGGAAGGGCCGGCGGGCGAAGATCATCCGGATAGGTGACAGCCCCGCCGGGAGGCCCGGCGGGGCTGTCGGAGTCATGCGGTCGACGTCAGATGTGGGCCGCGCCCGCACCGGCCTCCGCGTTGTCGCCGCGCTTGGTGAGCATCGCGACCAGGGCCGCGACGACCGCCACGACACCAGCGACGGTGAAGGCCAGGCCCATGCCGGACATGAACGTGTCGTGGATGACGTCACCGATCTTGGTGGCGAGGTCCGGGGTCATGCCGGGGGCCTTGGCGAGCTCCTCGGGAACGGCACCGAACTCGGCGGCCTCCTCGAGCCTCGGGTCCGGCGGGACGGGGATGCCCGCGGCCTGCCAGTTGTCCGCGAACTCGGCGCTGACCTTGGAGGACATCACCGCGCCGAGCACGGCCGTGCCGAGCGCGCCGCCGACCTGCATCGCGGCCTGCTGGAGGCCGCCTGCCACGCCGGAGAGCTCCAGCGGGGCGTTGCCGACGATGACCTCGGTGGCGCCGACCATGACCGGGGCGAGGCCGAGGCCCAGGAGGGCGAACCAGAGGGAGACGGTGAGCGTGCTCGTGCCCTCGGTGAGGGTGGTCATCCCGAACATCGCGACCGCGGTGCAGACCATGCCGCCGACGAGCGGCACGCGCGGTCCGAACTTGGTGATCAGCGCACCCGCCAGCGGCGAGGAGACGATCATCATGGCGGTCAGCGGCAGCAGCCGCAGACCGCTGTCCACGGGGCTGAGGCCCTGGACGCCCTGCAGATAGAACGTCACGAAGAACAGCCCGCCCATGAACGCGAACGCCATCAGCACCATCAGCACGGCGCCGGCGGAGAGCGGGACGGAGCGGAACATGCCGAGCGGGATGAGCGGTTCCTTGACGCGCGTCTCCCAGAAGGCGAACAGGGCGAAGAGGACGATCGCGCCGCCCAGGCACATCCAGGTGTTGGAGCCGCCCCAACCCCAGGACTCCCCCGCCTTGATGAGGCCGTAGACCAGCGCACCCATCGCGGCCGACAGCAGGACGATGCCCGGGATGTCGAACGAGCGCGGCGCGTTCTCCGCGCGGTGGTCCTTGAGGATCAGCAGGCCGAAGACGAGTGCGACGACACCGACCGGCACGTTGATGAAGAACACCGACTGCCAGCTGACGTGCTCGACCAGCACACCGCCGAGGATGGGGCCGCCCGCCGTGGAGGCGCCGATGACCATGCCCCAGATGCCGATCGCCATGTTCAGCTTCTCGGCGGGGAAGGTGGCACGCAGCAGGCCGAGCGCCGCCGGCATCAGCAGAGCACCGAAGAGGCCCTGGAGCACCCGGAAGACGATGACCAGGGCGATGGAGTCGGCCAGACCGATGGCCGCGGACGCGGCGGCGAAGCCGGCGATGCCGATCAGGAAGGTCTGGCGGTGCCCGAAGCGGTCACCGAGCTTGCCCGCCGTGATCAGCGAGACGGCGAGGGCGAGGAGATAGCCGTTGGTGATCCACTGGACCTCGGAGAGCGACGCACCGAGGTCCTTCTGGATCGCGGGGTTGGC
The DNA here is from genome assembly GCF_040613325.1 of Streptomyces sp. NPDC006283. Lineage (NCBI taxonomy): Bacteria > Bacillati > Actinomycetota > Actinomycetes > Kitasatosporales > Streptomycetaceae > Streptomyces > Streptomyces sp. NPDC006283. Next base: position 3,016 of record NZ_JBEXRZ010000234.1, read on the forward strand.
GATCGCGACGATCGTGCCGTCCAGCGCGACCATCATCACGCCGATGGCCACGGAGAACAGGGTCAGCCAGGGGTGGCCGCGAAGCCCCTTGACCGGTGCCGGAGCGGAGTCCTGGGGATCCCTCGGCGCCTTTTCGACGGTGGTCTGACTAGTCATGCAATGAGATTAATGTCAGCGACTGACAATTGACAAACGGGCTCACTAGTCGCTGACTGACAGCTGACTCGGCGATAGTCTGAGCAGGTCAGAGCGTGGAAATGAGGACGATGAAGTGACGGTCGAACCGACCGGACTGCGTGCCCGCAAGAAGCAGCGCACCCGCGATGCGCTGGTACGCGTCGCCCTCGAGTTGTTCACCAGCCAGGGGTACGAACGGACGACGGTCGACGAGATCGCGGACGCCGTCGAGGTCTCCCAGCGCACCTTCTTCCGGTACTTCGCCTCCAAGGAGGAGGTCGCCCTCGCCGTCCAGGAGGTCATGGAGTCGCACTATGTGGCGGCCCTGCGCCGGCGGCCCGCGCAGGAAGGACCCTTCGACGCGCTCCGCAACGCGGTGTTCGCGTCCTGGGACTCCATCGGGGAGGCCGTCGAGGAGATCGTCCCCGTCGATCTGCACATGCGCAGCTTCCAGATGATCGAGTCGACCCCCGCGCTGCTCGCCGCCCATATGCGCCGCTCCACGGAGACGGAGGAGGCGCTGGCCCGGCTCATCGCCGACCGAGAGGGACTCGACGTCGACACCGACCCCCGGCCACGGGTCGTGGTGGCGGCGTTCAGCGGGGTGATGCGGACCACGGGGCGGCTGTGGGGGCAGAGCGGGGACCCCACCCTGGAGGCGATCCGCTCGCTGACGGAGACGTACCTCGACCAGATAGGACCGGCGCTCGCACAGAGCTGGCGTACACCGGACAGGTCCTGACGCACCGTAACCCGGCGCATCGCGCAATGTGGGCCGTACGCGGTCCCGGCGCGCCGGAGCCCGTCGCCACCATGTGCGCGGATGTGACCGCCGCCACGAGCGCCAAGGGACCAACGAGGCCCGCACGCACGGCGGATGCGCCGGAGCGTGCGCCTCGGGCGCACACCACGTCGACCTCCTCCCCGCCAATTCCCCTTCCGACACGTGATCTGCCTCACGCTCTTCGCGTGGCCCCGCGCCCTTCTCCTAGGGTGTCCCGCAGTGACTTCCTTCGACCCCTCCCCCACCCCGACCGTTTGGCGCGCCCTGCTGGCCCTCGCGGTGGTGTTCGTGATGCTGACAGCCACCGGCTGGACCGCGGTACGGCACGAGCGCGGGCCTCGCGACGCGCTCGCCGCCGAGCTGGCGGGCTGGAACAAGGCGCGGGTCGGCGCGCGCGAGCTGCCCGGCCTCGACACGCCGCCGCGCCGGATCGTCGCGTTCTTCAAAACGCTCGGCACCGCCGGCAGCGCCCGGCTCGCAGACGAGTACCCGCACGTCGTCGGCAACCTCAACGGCGCGCCCGTCGCACTGCGCTACAGCGCCAACCGCAAGGCCCTGTCCGCGTCCCTCGCCCATGAGCGCAAGCGTGTGGCGGACGCCGGCCTGACGGCGGCCGGCCACCACCAGGCCGTCCGGCGGATGCACCGGTTCGAGGCGCTCATGGGTCCCGAACGGCAGATTCTCGCCTTCGATCCGTCCGGCTCGGGACGGGTGGCCGAGGTCTTCGGCGACCTCGACAAGGCGCAGCGGGTCTCGGTGATCGTGCCCGGGGTCGACACCAATCTGCTGACCTTCCAAAGGACGGCCCGCAAGTACAGCGCCCCTGTCGGCATGGCCCAGTCCCTGTACGCCGCGCAGCGGGCCGCCGCGCCCCGTCTCCGTACGGCCGTCATCGCCTGGGCCGACTACACGACCCCGGTCGGAGTCGGAATGGAGTCCGCCATCGGGCGGCTCGCCGCGAACGGGGCCGTGCGGCTGGTCTCGCTGACCGACGCGCTGCCCGGTCGGTCCAAGGTCTCGCTGTTCTGCCACAGCTACGGCTCCGTGGTGTGCGGGGTCGCCGCCCGCCAACTGCCCTCACGCGTCGCCGACGTCGCCGTTGCCGGCAGCCCCGGCATGCGGGCCGAGAACGTCGCCGACCTGCACTCCAGGGCCCGGGTGTGGGCGATGCGCGACGCAGACGACTGGATCGAGGACGTCCCCCACATGGAAGTCGGCGGGCTCGGTCACGGCGAGGACCCGGTGACCCCCGAGTTCGGCGCGCGGGTCCTTTCGGCGGCGGGCGCTGTCGGCCACACCGGCTATTTCGAGCCGGGAACCGAAAGTGTCCGCAACTTCGCCGACATAGGCGTGGGCGCCTACGCCAACCTGAGCTGCGCAGGCGACGGTGACACGTGCCGCAGTGGTATTTCCGGTGCCTGAGCGGGCGGACGCGCGTAGATCACGCCGAAAAGGGGTTGCCGCCGAGGGGCGACGTGCGGGCGCGAGCCGCATACGATGAGGCACATGGGTGATGTGCTGGCCGGAATTCAAGCCACCTGGGAGTTCGACACCGACTCCGTGCTCATCCGCTTCGAACGGGGGATCCGCACGCCGAAGCTCCTGTCCTCGTTGCGCGAACGCCGCATTCCGCACGAGGCGTTGGCATCGGTGACGCTCTCCCCGGGCAAGCGCGGCGCGGTGGTGCTGCACGCTGTCCCCAGACCCGGCGCGGACCCGCTGATGGAGGCGGCCGCCGGGCAGCTCAAGGAAGGGTGCGATCCGTACCGGCTGGTGCTGCCGGCGGAGCGCGAGACGCTCGCCGAGTACTACGCCGACGAACTGCACGCCGTGCTGGGCCCGGACTCCGACCAGCCCGCCGACCGCTATCTCGTCAGCGCGCCGCAGGCCCCGCTGGGCTTCAAGGCGTACGACGGCAAGGCGTCCTTCGACGGCTCGAAGGTGGCGTTCCGCTGGTTCTGGACAGGGGCCTCGTCCGCCAAGTGGAAGGCCGGCGACCAGAGTTTCCCGGTGTCCGAGCTGAGCGGCGTCGAATGGCGCTCGCCCGAGGTCTTCGACGGCTACCTGCGGCTGCTGCGCCGGGGCGACGACGGCACGCAGGACGCCGGCCAGGCGGACCAGGACCCGGCGGCAGTCGTCTTCGGACTCGGGTACGGGCCGGTGCACGAGTCGCTGCCGTTCGCGGCGGCGGTGCTCGAGTCCGTCCGCAGCCGGACCCAGACCCCCGCTCCTGCCCTGACGGCCCCGTCGGCCCGCCGCGACCCGGCGGACATCGCGGACCGGATACGGCACTTGGGGGATCTGCACCTGGCGGGTCTGGTGACGGACGAGGAGTTCACGAAGAAGAAGGCGGAGTTGCTGGCGGAGCTGTGAGGAGGTGGGGCGGGGCCGTTTCCCGCGCCGCCCCTTCCCGCCCCTTCCCGTCGCCGGACGGGCCGACTTCGCGGGCACCGGTCCGGCACCCCGGATGTGATGTCGGACCTCGGTATGACGTGCGACGACCCCCCGGAGTATGACGCGCGGCCCGGCGCCCCCGCCTACCCTGAAGCAGTCATGCCGCAGTCACCCACCCCCCTCCGCTCCCGCGCCATGGACGCCGCTCGGCGCGGCGCGCGGCTGGTCGTCGCCGAGTTCGGGACGCCTTCCGCGTCCACCGCGCCCCTGTTCGGCGAGGCCGGCACCCGGTGGTTGCGGCTGATGCCGTACGCGGTCGTGTTCGGGTTCGTCGCCACGCTGCTGCCCGTGACGGTGACCGTGCTGACCCAGGACTACCGGCTGGGCGGCGCCGTCGCCGGCGCTCTCGCCACTGCGCAGACCGCACCGCTGCTGCTCGCCGTGACACGTCCGCTGCAGGCCTGGTGGATCGTCCTTGCCGCGGACGTCGCAGGCGCCCTCGCCCTGATGGGCGCGGACGGCACACCCGGCAGGTCATGGCCGTGGACCCCGATGATCGTCGTCGGCTATCTGCTGCTGATGGTCTGCCTGGGCCTGCGCGAGCCGCGCCGCAGGCTCGTGGCCGTGTGGCTGGCGACCGGCGCGACGGGGCTGCTGTTCGAGCTCGTCTCCCAGGACCTCGGCGACGGTGTTCATCTGCTGCTCTTCGTGCTGAGCGGCGTCGTCCTCGTCGTCACCGGCGCGCTGCGCGAACGCGGGGACGCCCAGCGCCGGCTGGTCGTCCAGGAGACCATCAGCGAGGCGGAGCGCGCCCAGCGCACCCTGCTCGAGGAACGCGCCCGGATCGCCCGTGAACTGCACGATGTCGTGGCGCACCACATGTCGGTGATCACCGTGCAGGCCGACTCGGCGCCCTACCGGATCGAAGGTCTGCCCGACGCCGCACGCGAGGAGTTCACGTCGATCGCGTCGAGCGCACGCGAGTCCCTGACCGAGATGCGCCGGCTGCTCGCGGTGCTGCGGAGCGAGGGCGTGGCGGGCGAGCGGGCCCCGCAGCCGGGTCTGGACCGGGTGCAGCAGCTGGTGGAGGCGACGGTACGGGCCGGCGTACCGGCCGAGTTGTCGCTCGCCGCCGACCTCGGGGCCGTGCCGCAGACGGTGGACCTGTCCGCGTACCGGATCGTGCAGGAGGCGCTGGCCAACGTCGTGCGGCACGCTCCCGGCGCGCCCACACGGGTGTCGGTGACGTCGGACGGCGCGAACCTGACCGTCCTGATCGTCAACGGGCCGGCGGAGGAACGCACTTCGCCGCTGGAGACGACCGGGACCGGGCACGGGCTGGTCGGGATGAGGGAGCGCGTACGGTTGACCGGCGGCAGCCTGGACACCGGCCCGCTGCCGGACGGCGGCTTCCGGGTCGCCGCCCGACTGCCCCTGACCGCAGAAGACGCCGAAGCCACCGAAGGCGCGGCAGCCACCGAAGACGCCGAGGACCTCAGTTGACCATTCGCGTGATCATCGTCGACGACCAGGCCATGGTGCGCGCGGGGTTCGCCGCGCTCCTGTCGGCGCAGAGCGACATCGACGTGGTGGGCGAGGCGCCGGACGGCCGCAAGGGCGTGGAGGTCAGCCGCGCCGCGCACCCCGACGTGGTGCTGATGGACGTGCGGATGCCGGAGATGGACGGCCTCGCGGCGGCCCGTGAGCTGCTCGGACCCCCGGCGGGTGTCGTGCACCGGCCGAAGGTGCTGATGCTGACCACGTTCGACGTCGACGACTACGTCTACGAGGCGCTGCGCGCGGGCGCGTCCGGGTTCCTGCTCAAGGACGCGCCGCCGGCGGACCTGATCGCCGCCGTACGGATCGTGGCGGCGGGCGAGGCGCTCCTCGCGCCGTCGGTGACGCGCCGGCTGATCGCGGACTTCGCGGCGCAGCGGCCCGCGCCGCGCAAGGACCCGTCGCTCCGGCTGAACGGGCTCACGCCCCGTGAGACCGAGGTCCTGGAACTGATCGCGCGCGGCCTGTCCAACCAGGAGATCGCCGCGCATCTGGTGCTCGCGGAACAGACGGTCAAGACGCACATCGGCCGTGTCCTGGCGAAGCTGGACCTGCGCGACCGGGCGCAGGCCGTGATCTTCGCCTACGAGTCGGGTCTGGTGCGCCCGGGGGACACCGCCGGCTGAGCCTCGTCATACCCGGGTACGACACCCGAGTTGGCCCTCGGGTGTGACGTACCGTTACCCGTTCGCTTCCTACCTTCCTCTCCGCCACACCGACGGAGCCGGAAGAAGGAGGCGGGCGCATGCGCCGCTACGAGAGGACCCTGGTCGCTGTCGCGTTCGCGACGACCGTGGTCGCGGGAACGACCGGATGGGCCTCCGGCAGCACGCAGCAGCCCGTGACCGGGCCGCCGCCGGGAAGCGCCGCGTGGGTCGCCGACACCTCCCTGGGACGGCCTTTGCCCGACCCGGCCGTGGCGACGCCCGTCGAAGTCGCGGCCTTCTTCCGCTCATTGGACGGCCGCGAGGAACGTGAGCTCGTCCGCCGCCATCCACTTGTCGTCGGCAACCTCGACGGTGTGCCGGTGCGACTCCGGTACGAGGCGAACTCCCTCGCGATCCGGGGCACTTCGTACGAGCGGCTCACAGGCCGGCGCATCCTCGCCTTCGACCCGCGCGGCCGCGGTCAGGTGGCCGAGGTGTACGGGGATGTGGAGCGGGCCCGTCAGGTGTCCGTGATCGTCCCCGGCTCCGACATCGACGCCGCGACCTACGACCGGGACCGGGCGAACGACCCGTACGGCACTCCGGCCGCCATGGCGAAGTCCCTGCGGGCCGCGACCGGCGGCGCAACGGCCGTTGTCGTGTGGACCGGCTACACCACGCCCGTCGGTGTCGGTGTCGACGCCGCGACCGGGGATCTCGCGGAGGCGGGCGCGACCCGGCTGGCCCGGTTCACCCAGGGGCTCACCGCGACCGGCGCTCCGAGACCGGCGCTGTTCTGCCACAGCTACGGGTCCGTCGTGTGCGGGCTCGCAGCGGACGAGGTCGACGCCCGCGACATCGTCGTCTTCGCCTCCCCCGGCATGCGCGCACGCCACGTGAAAGCACTGGGCACGGACGCACGGGTGTGGGCGGCGAAGGACCCGTCGGACTGGATCTCCAAGGTTCCTTATGTGCGGTTCGCGGGTCTCGGCCACGGCAACGACCCCACGGCGCCGTCGTTCGGCGCCCGCCGCGTCCCGGCGGAGCGGGCAGAGGGCCACACCGGCTACTTCGCACCCGGCACCGACTCGCTGAGGGCGTTCGCCGCCATTGCCGAGGGAGACGTCCGATGAGATGGGCGGACACGATCGAGGCGCGCACGCCCGCGCACCGCGACCGGGCGATCGACGGACTGCGTGCCCTCGCCCTGCTCGCCGTGCCGCTCGGCCACTGGCTGCTCGGCGGCTTCACCCTCGACACGGACGGCGCACTGCACAACGCGAGCCCGCTCGCCGCGTTCGGCTTCTTCGCGCCGGTCAGCTGGGTACTGCAGATGCTCGGCATCTTCTTCCTGGTCGGCGGCTACGCCTCCGTCCTGTCGTACAACCGCCGTACGGGCACGACCGGTGCGTGGCTGCGGCAGCGCGTCGCCCGCCTCGGCAGGCCCGTCATCGGCGTCACCGCCGTCTGGGCGGCGATGGTCCCCGTCCTGCACGGGCTCGGTGTGCCCGGCGACACGTTGCGCAGCGGCGCGACGCTGGTGGTGCAACCCCTGTGGTTCGTGGGCGTGTACACGGTGATCACGGCCCTGACGCCGTACTGCGTCCGCGCCGCACGGCATATGGGCGTGTGGGCGGCGGCCCCTCTGCTGGGGGCGGTCGCGGTGGTCGACCTGCTGCGGTACGGCCCGTACGCGGACGCCGTGCCGGCGTGGTTGGGCGCGGTGAACATCCTGCCGGGCTGGCTGTTCGCGTACCAGCTCGGCGTCAGCTGGGGCGAGGGCCGCGTCGGACGACGCCACGCGCGCGGGCTGCTCGTCGGCGGGGCGGCACTGTTCGCCGTGCTGCTGCTCGTTTTCGACTACCCGGCGTCGATGGTCGGCGTGCCCGGCGAGACCCGCACCAACTCCCACCCGCCGTCGCTGCTGGTCCTCGCCCTCGCGGCGGCACAGAGCGGCGCGGCGATCCTGCTGCGCGACCGGCTCGGCAGGCTGCTGCGGCGGCCCGCGGTGTGGGCGCCGGTCGTCGTGGTCAACCTGTCGGCGATGACGATCCTGTGCTGGCACCAGACGGCCATGCTGGCGGCCGCCGTCCCGGCGTCCTTCGCCGGCGCGGTCCCGGGCCTCACCACGCCGCCGGAGACGCTGGGCTGGATCCTGTGCCGGGCGGCATGGCTCCCGCTCTTCGCCGCCCTCCTCGTACTGACCGGCCGCTACGCCCGACTGCTGGAATCGCCCTGGCCCCCGAGCGCCGGCCGAGCGGTCCGAGTGGGAGCAGGCGTGCTGGCGGCGGGCTTCACCCTGTACGCGGTGGGCTAGGCGTGAAGGCCGGGGCCCTCCAAGCCCCGTCGGCGATGGAGGCGCAGGGTTCGGGGCAGCACCCCGACAAGAGACCAGCCACCTCCGCCCCGCCGCGAGGCCAACCCCAGCCCCGCCGGCAATGGAGGCGCAGGACACGGGGCAGCGCCCCGAGGAGACCGGCAAGATCAAGCCCCGCCAGCTCTCGCAGTCCGAGGCCGACTCGCTCGCCACGCAGATCGAGGAAGCCGACAAGCCCGTCTTCGTGGCGGTCC